>PUNI01000234.1 GCA_003551745.1 Paracoccaceae bacterium
GGCGGCGTTGATCTCGTCGACGCTGGTCTCGCGCGCCGCCTCGAAGGTGAGGTCGACCACCGAGACGTTCGGTGTGGGCACCCGGATCGCCACGCCGTCGAGCTTGCCGGCGAGATCGGGCATGACGAGCCCCACCGCCCGGGCCGCGCCGGTGGAGGTGGGGATCATGTTCATCGCCGCGGCGCGGGCGCGGTACATGTCCTTGTGATAGGTGTCGAGGGTGGGCTGGTCGCCGGTGTAGCTGTGGATGGTGGTCATGAAGCCCTTGGCGATGCCCACGCTGTCGTGGAGCACCTTGGCGACCGGGGCGAGGCAGTTGGTGGTGCAGGAGGCGTTCGAGACGATCCTGTCAGCGGGCTCCAGCACGTCGTGGTTCACGCCATAGACCACGGTCTTGTCGGCGCCCTTGGACGGGGCCGAGACCAGCACGCGGCGCGCGCCGTTTTCCAGGTGCACGGCGGCCTTGTCGCGGTCGGTGAAGATGCCGGTGCATTCCATCACCACATCGACGCCCGACCAGGGCAGTTCGGCCGGGTTGCGGATCGCGCTGACCTCGATCGGGCCGCGGCCCACGTCGATGCTGTTGCCCGAGACCGTGACCTCGCCGGGAAAGCGGCCGTGGACGGAATCGAAGCGCAGAAGATGGGCGTTGAGGTCGACCGAGCCGAGATCGTTGATCGCCACGACCTCGATGTCGTCGCGCCCCAGTTCGATCACCGCGCGCAGCACGTTGCGCCCGATGCGCCCGAAGCCGTTGATCGCAACCTTGATGGTCATCGCGAAGTCCTCCTTTGCCTGTGGCGTTGGCCTTGGCGCGACTGACCCGATCCGGCGGCGCAGGTCAACCGGCGCCGGGCCCGTTGGCGCCCGGAGGGTGCGTTTTTCACGGCCGCGCCCGGGGCGCCGGGGTCGGGGCGATGCCGTCGAGCGGCAGGGCGGCGAGATCGCGCAGCAGGCCGATCAGCCCCTGCACCTGATGCGCGGCGGTGGCGCGGCCCTTCTCGGCCGTGGCCGCGGCGGCGTTGCCGACGACCCCCGCCGGGTTGAGGTCGGAGGCGACCCAGCCGAGCGCGGTGGGCCCCACCGGCGGGATCGGCGCGGTCTCGGCCGTCGAGCGGAAATCGCCGGCCGCGGCCATGTCCACCAGATCGGGGTGGAAGTGCAGCATCAGCGAGGTTTCCTGATCGCCGCCGTGGATGCCGAAGCGGTCTTCGGCGGGCGGATAGAGCCCCTCGGGTGCGCCGAAGCCCGCCCATTGCGTCTTCACCGCCAGCATGCCCGCCTGCACGCGCAGCTCGCGCGCGACGATGGAGATCAGGTCGAGGTTGCCGCCATGGCTGTTGACGAGCGCGATCTTGCGCACGCCCGCCCGCGCCACGGAGAGCCCGATCTCGACCCAGGCGCGCAGCGCGGTCTCGGCCGAAAGCGTCAGCGTGCCGGCGGCCCAGAGATGCTCGTTCGACTTGCCCACCGCCTGCACGGGCAGGATGCGCAGGTCGAGATCCGCGGGGCAGAGCCGGCGCAGGGTGGCGAGCATCCCCTCGGCGATCATCATGTCCACCCCCACCGGCAGATGCGGCCCGTGCTGCTCGACGGCCGCGGTGGGCAGGATCGCGACGGTGCGCCGCGGATCGACGGTGGCGAACTCCGGCGCGCGGAAGGCGGCCCAGTCGAGCCGACGGGTCATTGCGCCGGCTCGACGCGCGCGACCGGGCGAGGCGGGACAGTCCCGATCAGCTTGCGCATCTGCCGGTCGACGGTGGCGAGATGCGCGGCGCGGCTTTCCGGGGTCGAGCTGTCCATCAGGTAATGCGCCGCGAAGGCGGTGCGGCAGCCCTTCGCGCAGAGGAAGCGCACGCCGCGCAGGATCGTCCGCTTGCCGGGCGCGCCGACCAGGAAGGTCAGCCAGCGCGACGCCCCGCAGGTGGTGAAGACGCCCAGCCGCGTCACGTTGGTGAGGCCCGGGCGGATGTTGTCGCCCTCGGCCTTCGGCATGATGAAGGCGACTTCGGGCAGCAGCACCCGGTCGAGCCAGCCCTTCAGCATCGCGGGCAGCCCGTACCACCAGGTGGGATAGACGAAGACCAGCGTGTCGCACCAGGCGAGGTCCCCGGTCTCGCCCGCCACCGGAACGCGGTTCGCCGGGGTGTCGAGATAGCCCTGCCACTCGGCCCGGCTCAGCACCGGCGTGAAGCCGGTGGCGTAGAGGTCGTGCATCCGCACCTCGGCGCCGGCCTCGTCGAGCCGTGCCACCACCCGGTCGCGCACGGCGGCGGTGAAGCTCGCCGGGTCGGGATGGCAGTAGATCACGAGGGCGCGGAGCACGCAGGGATCCTCAGAGGCTTTGCATCTCGCCCCGGACGCGGGCGAGGAACGCCGCGCGCCGGGCGTCGGTGGCGCGATTCATGTCGTAGAGCGCCAGATAGCGCAGCTTTTCGGGCCGTGTCACGTGCCAGAGCGCGCGCTTGACCACATGCCGCGGCGGGTCGCCGCAGAACACCGCCCGGGCGCGGCTGCCGCCATAGGTCGTCACCGCGGCCAGCCGCCGGATCTGGGTGAGGTTCGGCACGACCCGGCCCCGTTCCAGCCGGAAGGACACGCCGGGCAGAAAGACGCGGTCGAAATAGCCTTTCAGGATAGCGGGATAGCCGAAGTTCCACACAGGGAACACGAGGATCAGCGCCTGCGCCGCCCGGAGCCGCGCCACATGTTCGGACACCGCATCAGCATTGCACTGCAGGTCATGGTAGTTGCGGCGTTCCTCGGCGGTCAGCACCGGCTGGAAGCCCTCGGCGTTGAGATCGCAGTCGTCCACGTCCCAGCCGCGCTCGGCGAGGGTCTCCACCACCACGCCGTGCAGCGCGGCCGAGAAGCTTTCCGGCACCGGATGGGCAAAGACGACGAGCGCCCGGGTCATCGTCGGGGCGCGCGCAGCTGGACCGGGCAGCGCCGGCCGGACGCCCCTCCCGCCCACCCGCGTCCGGCTGGCGCTGCCCGGCGGCTCACTCGGCCGCCTTCATCTTCGGATAGCGGTAGATCTCGGCATAGTCGAAGCCGGGATCGTCCCAGGAGATCATCTTGCCGGGGTTCAGGAGGCCCTTGGGGTCGGCCTCGCGCTTGAAGGCGAGCTGCACCTCGTCGCGGTGCTGGCGGCCGCCCTCTTCCAGCGTGTAGCGGTGGGGGTTGAACACGAAGCAGTCGTGGTCCTCGTGCAGGCGCACGATCTCTTCCAGCCGCTCCTCGGTGGTGAATTTCACGAGGGAAAGCGAGGCGAAGACGGTCTGGCCGTGGTCTCGGATGGCCTCCAGATGCTGCAGCACCTCCTCGCCGAAGAGCGCGCGCATCCGGGCGATCTTGCCGAAGATGTCGCCTGTATAGAGGACCTGGAGATAGGTGATGGCGGGGTCGACCTTCAGCGCGCGCAGCGTGGTGTGGTTCCAGCCGTATTCGAACACCGGGCCCGGGTCGCGCGGCCAGTCGTGCGCGTCGGAGCGATAGATCATCCGGGCGCCCTCGCGGCGAGCGGTGAACACCTCGAAGGCGTCCATCGCGTGCGGCGCCACCATCAGCCCGATCAGATGCTCGCCGTCCTCGACATGGGGCTTCACCCGCTGGAAATAGGCCTGCGCGGTGGGGGCCTCAAAGACCGAGACCAGCTTCACCAGGATGCCGTCCTCGTTGGCCAGATCGAAGGCATAGCGGGCGGCGGCGTCGAAATCCTTCATCGCGACGAAGATGCCCACCCAGTCGTAGGCGGGCGCGAGCGGCATCTCCAGCTCGGTGATGATGCCGTTGGTACCGTAGGCGTGGCTAACCCGCGCGAGTTCCTCGCCGCGGAACTCGAGCACGCGGGGCTCCTCCTCCATCGTCACCACCCGGAGCCGGATGATGTTGCCGAGATCGCGCAAGGATCCCCAGCGCACCGAGCCGATGCCGCCCGAGCCGCCGGCGATGAAGCCGCCGATGGTGGCGGTGGCCCAGGTGGAGGAGTACATGCGGATCTCCTGCCCGGTCTCGTTGCAGGCCGCGTCGAGGTCCTTCAAGAGCACGCCGGGCTCGCAGATCACCCGGCCCGGATGCACCGCCTTGACCCGGTAGAGGTTCTTCAGATGCAGGATGCAGCCGCCCGAAAGCGGCATCGCCTGGCCGTAGTTGCCGGTGCCGGCGCCGCGGACCGTTACCGGCACGTCATGGGCATGGCAGACCCGCAGCACCTCGATCACTTCGGCCTCGGATTTCGGCGCCACCACGAAATCGGCCACGAGATGGTCGAGCCGGGCCTTCAGGACCGGCGAATACCAGAAGAAATCCCGGCTCTTGGCCTTCACCGAGACCGGGTTCTCGTCGATCTCCAGATGCTTCAGCGCGTCGCGGGCGGCGGCGACATTCGGCTGCATGGCTTCACCTCATCAGCGGGTCGAGTTCGGCATGGTCGGGCAGCGTCCGGTCGATCTGCCGGCCGGCCCGCAGCACGATGCGGTCGGACTGCGGGCGTGAGAACAGCTCGTTGAAGCTGCGCGCGCGGCAGATCACCAGGTCGGCGGGCGCGCCCGGAGCGAGCGAGGGGGGCTCGAAGCCGCAGGCGGCGGCGGGGGTGGTGGTGAAGGCCGCCGTCCAGTCCGGGTCGGCATGGTCGAGATGGGCGATCCGCGTCGCCTCGCGCATCACCTCCAGCATGTCCATGTCGCCGTAGGCATAGAAGGGATCGCGGGTGTTGTCGGAGGCGAAGGCGACGGGGATGCCGCGCGCCTTCATCTCGTGCACCAGCGTCACACCGCGCCAGCGGGGGGTGCGGCCCGCCTGCCGGTCCTGCAGATACATGTTGCACATCGGCAGGCTGACGACATTGAGCCCCGCCCGCGCCACCAAATCCAGCGTGTGCAGGGCCTCCGCCTCGGGCTGCACGGCCAGCGAGCAGCAGTGGCCCACCGTCACCGGTGCGGAGAAGCCCGTCTCAAGGACCGTCTCGGCGATCATCCGCAGGGTGGCGGCGGCGGGATCGCCGGTCTCGTCCACATGGAAGTCGGCGGCGAGCCCGCGGGCCTCGGCGAGGCGGAAGAAGGTGGCGAGCCGGTCGCGCATGTCGGGCCGCATCAGCGGCACCATGCCCAGCACGCCGCCCGATGCCGCCACGATGTCGGCGGTGCGTGCGAAGCGGCCGCCGTCGCCCGGCTCCACCCCGTCGGCGACGACGAGGCAGACGGCCTGCAGCTCGATGCGCCCGCGCCAGGCGTCGCGCAGCTCGCGGAAGACGGGCCAGGAGATCTCGTCCTGCGGCGGGATCGAATCGAGATGGGTGCGGATCGCGCGGGTGCCGTGGGCGAAGGCGCAGCGCAGCCCGAACTCGGCGCGGGCGCGCACGTCCTGTGCCGTCCAGCGGCCGGTGCGGTCCGCCTCGACGGTGGCCAGCGCGGCCGGGAAGGTGCCGTCGGGGTTGGGGCTGCGCGCCC
>PUNI01000046.1 GCA_003551745.1 Paracoccaceae bacterium
CCAGCTGAAGAGTCCGCGGTCGTGCAGGGCAACCGTCAACGCGAAGACCTGCGCCTGCCAGGGCTCGGCGAAGGGCCGGGCGTCGTGGCCGGGATCGGGGATCGGGCCGGGACTCTGGTCAGGCGGGCTCAAGGTAGCTCTCCCAGGCATCGACCGAGACCGCGTCGGCGGGGTCGGCCTCTGGCCCCCAGAGATCTTGGGCGGCAAACACGACGGTATAGAGCCGCTGCGGCGCCTCACCCCGGCCATGGGCGTTCGCGTCGGGAAAGACGAAGCCGCCGCGGTCGGCCTCGACCGTGCCGATGCGGCCCTGCACGTAGCGGGGCAGCCGGTTGTGGCCCCGGGTGTCGAGCACCCGTGCCCGAACCCGGTCGCCGGCCCGGAAGCGGGGCGGCGTGTCGATCGCGCGGTCGCTGGGTCCGCCGCGGGCCAGCGTGGCGGGCACCCGGTCGGCGGCGAGGATCCCGTGCGGAGCGGCCGGTGCGGGCGGGGCGCTGCCGGAAAGCTCTTCCGGGCTCACCAGCCCGTGGCGCAGCAGCAGCGCTTCCAGCCCGAGGATCCAGATCTCGTAGTAGCTGGAATTCAGATAGGTCTCGGTCGGCAGGCTTTCCCGGGCATGGCGGCTTTCGTCGAGCGTCCAGAGCCCCAGCGCGCCGGCGCAGAGCGTGAGCCCCAACGCGCGTTCCTCCCAGCCCGCATGGAACACGGGCGCGTCCGCCTCGGGCTGCACCGGGCCGAAGCCCGGCCGGCCGCCGAGGTCGTGCGGGCCGTTCACGGCGCCGACCCGGGGCTTCGGGCGAGCCCGGTGCCGATCATGGCCTCGCGGGTGACGAGGCCGGCCAGGCGCTCCGCGCTCCAGCCCGCCGTGCCGGCGGGGCGCTGCGGGACGACGAGGTAGCGCAGCTCGGCGGTGGAGTCCCAGACCCGGATGCGGGTGGTGGCGGGGAGGGTGAGGCCGAACTCGGCCAGCACCGCGCGGGGTTCGCGCACGGCGCGGGCGCGGTAGGGGGGCGACTTGTACCAGACCGGCGGCAGGCCGAGGACCGGCCACGGGTAGCAGGAGCAGAGCGTGCAGACGACGAGGTTGTGGGTGTCGTCGGTGTTGAAAACCGCCTGCATGTGCTCGCCCTGCCGGCCGGTGAAGCCCATCGAGGCGATCGCCGCGGTGGCGTCGCGGGCGAGCCAACCGGCGAATTCCGGGTCGGTCCAGGCGCGGGCGACAACGCTGGCGCCGTTCTGCGGGCCGACCCTGTGGGCATAGGTCTCGACGATGGCGTCGATGGCTGCGGGATCGACGAGCCCCTTGCCGACCAGCAGCGTCTCCAGCGCCTTCACCCGGGCGGTCATCGGGTCGAGATCGGTGTCGTGGTGGGGGTGATCGTGGGGCATGCGCGTCAGCCTCGGCGCTGGTGGAGGCGTGGGAGCGCCCCCTCGGACGCGCCCACCCGCCCACCCCGCGCCCGAGGGGGCGCGCCGCGCTGCGCGCGGCAGGGGCGCGCGGTGGCGCCGGTCATTCGGCGGCCGCGTGCAGTGGACGGCCCGGCGTGATGCCGGCGGCGGCAGCGGCGATCGAGGCGGCATCGATCCCGTAGTGGCGGTAGAGGTCGCCGATCGTCCCGGTCTGGCCGAAATGCTCGACGCCGAGCGGCAGGGTGCGGTGTCCGGCCACCGCGCCGAGCCAGGCGAGCGTTGCCGGGTGGCCATCGATCACCGTGATCAGCGTGCAATGCGGCGGCAGGCCGTCGAGCAGCCGCTCGGCATGGCTGCGGGCGTCGGCATTGCCGCGGGCGCGGGCGCGGCGGGCTGCCGTCCAGCCCGCGTTGAGCCGGTCGGCCGAGGTGACCGCGAGCACGCCGATGTCGCGGGGCGTGCCTGCCAGTTGGCCGGCCGCCGCCACCGCCTCGGGCGCCACCGCGCCCTGATAGGCGATCACCACCTCGGCGTTCGGCCCGGGTTCGCGCAGCCAGTAGGCGCCGTCGATCACGCCGCGGGCGAACTCGGCATCGGCGAAGGGGTCCGCCCGTCGCAGCACCTGCTCCAGCGGCCGGGTCGAGAGCCTGAGATAGACCGATCCGCCGGTCTCGTCGCGCAGCCATGTCCGCTCGTCGGGGTCGCCCTCGCCGTCGCGCTGCAGATAGTCGAAGGCCCAGGCCATGATGATCGACAACTCGTCGAGGAAGGCCGGCTCGAAGCTCGCGAGCCCGTCCTGGCTCATCCCGATCAGCGGCGTGCCGATCGACTGGTGCGCGCCGCCCTCGGGCGCCAGCGTGACGCCCGACGGGGTGCCGACCAGCAGGAACCGCGCGTCCTGATAACAGGCGTAGGTCAGCGCATCGAGGCCGCGGGCGACGAACGGGTCATAGACCGTCCCGACCGGGATCAGCCGTTCGCCGAAGAGCGCATGGGCCAGCCCTGCCGCCCCCAGCGCCAGCATCAGGTTCATCTCGGCGATGCCCAGTTCCAGATGCTGACCCGTCGGCGAGAAGGCCCATTTCTGCGCCGAGGGCACCCGCTCCTCGCGGAAGGTGTCGGCCTGCGGATCGCGGGCGAAAAGCCCGCGCCGGTTCACCCAGCCGCCGAGGTTGGTCGAGACCGTCACGTCGGGCGACATCGTGAGGAGCCGGTCGGCCATCGGCCCGCCGCCCCGCGCGATCTCGTCGAGGATCTTGCCGAACCCCGCCTGGGTGGAAAGCATCCGGTCACCCAGCCGCACCGGCTCGGGCGCGGGAATGACCGGCGCCGCGAAGCGCCGGGGGCCGCGGGCGAAGAAGGGCACGCGGGCGAGGAAGTCTCGCAACCCGTCGCGGTCGGGCACGGCGGCGAGGGGCTCCCACTCCTGCCCCTCGGCCACGCCCATCGCTGCCCGGAAGGCTTCCATCTGCGTCGGCGTCATCAGCCCGCCGTGGTTGTCCTTGTGGCCGGCAAGCGGCGTGCCCCAGCCCTTGATCGTATAGGCGAGGAAGACTGTGGGCCGGTCATCCGAGATGCCGTCGAAGGCGGCGCAGAGCGAGGGCAGGCAGTGGCCGCCGAGGTTTTCCATCAGCGCGGCCAGTTCCGCGTCGGAACGGCGATCGAGAAGCGCCGTGACGTCGCCCTGATCGCCGATGTCGTCCATCAGCCGTTGCCGCCAGGCGGCCCCGCCCTGGAAGGTCAGCGCGGAGTAGAGCGCATTGGGGCAGGCGTCGATCCAGCCCTTGAGCCGGTCGCCGCCCGGTTCGGCGAAGGCGGCCTGCTGCAGCGCGCCGTATTTCAGCCGCACCACGCGCCAGCCGAAGGCGGCGAAGATTGCCTCGATCCGCGCCCAGAGCCCCTCGCGCACCACGCCGTCGAGGCTCTGGCGGTTGTAGTCGATCACCCACCAGAGGTTGCGGATGTCGTGCTTCCAGCCCTCCTGCAGCGCCTCGTAGATGTTGCCCTCGTCAAGCTCGGCATCGCCGATCAGCGCCACCATCCGCCCCTCGAGGCCGGAGCCCCAGCCATGGGCGCGGATGTAATCCTGCACAAGGCTCGCGAACATCGGCATCGCCGCGCCAAGGCCGACCGAGCCGGTGGAGAAATCGACGTCGTCGCTGTCCTTGGTGCGCGAGGGATAGCTCTGCGCCCCGCCCCAGCCGCGGAAGGCTTCCAGCTTCTCGCGGCTCTGGTTGCCCATCAGATACTGGATGGCGTGGAACACCGGGGCGGCATGGGGCTTCACGGCAACCCGGTCCTCGGGGCGCAGCACATGGAAATACAGCGCGGTCATGATGGCCGCCATCGAGGCGCAGCTTGCCTGATGTCCGCCCACCTTCACCTCGCCGTCCGTCTTCGGCCGAATGTGGTTGGCGTGGTGGATCGTCCAGCACGAGAGCCACAGCAGCCGCCGGTGCAGGGTTTCGAGATGCGCGGCGTCGGTGTCGGACATGGGCCGTTCCTCCTGCGCTGAGGGTAGGCCGGCAGCGACCGGCTGCCAAGCGCGGGCTCAGCCCTCCAGCACCAGATGGCCGGGCGCCACCTCGCGATAGCGCGAGGGTTCGGGGCGGTGGCCGACGGGGAAGACCGGCGACGGCACCGGGCGGAAGGCGACCTCCTCGCCCAGCCGGCGCGTGCGCGGGTCGGCGATCGGGATCGCCGAGAGGAGCGCCTTGGTGTAGGGGTGGTGCGGATCCTCGAAGATCGCGGCGCGCGGGCCGATCTCGACGATCCGGCCCAGATACATCACGCCGACCCGGTGGGCGACGCGCTCCACCACCGCCATGTCGTGGCTGATGAAGAGGTAGGAAACGCCGAGGTCGCGCTGCAGCTCCATCATCAGGTTCAGCACCTGCGCCTGCACCGAGACGTCGAGCGCCGACACCGCCTCGTCGGCGACGATCAGCTTCGGGTTAAGCGCCAGCGCGCGGGCGATGGCGACGCGCTGGCGCTGGCCGCCCGACAGCTCGTGCGGGAAGCGGCGCAGGAAGCTGCGCGGCAGCTCCACCCTGTCGAACAGCCCCGCGATGCGGTCGTCGAGCTCGGCGCCAGCGGCGAGGGAGAAGTTCACCAGCGGCTCGGCCACCTGTGCCCGCAGCCGGCGGTAGGGGTTGAGCGAGGCGAAGGGGTCCTGAAACACCATCTGCATGTCGCGCCGCGCCCTCCGGAGCCCGCCCGCGTCGAGGCCGAGGATGTCCTGCCCGTCGAGGATCACCGCGCCCGAGCTGGGCTCCACCAGCCGCAGGATCGACCGCGCGGTGGTGGACTTGCCGCACCCCGATTCGCCCACCAGCGCGAGGGTCTGGCCGGGCGGCACGGTGAAGCTCACATCCTCCACCGCATGGACGTTCGCGACCACCCGGCGGAAGAGGCCGCCCTTCACCGGAAAGCGTGTGGTCAGCCCCGTCACCGAGAGGATCGGGCGCGCGGACACGTCCGGCCGCGCGGCCTCGCGGGGCGGGGCGGGCGCAGGGATGCCGGGGATGCGCAGGGGCTCTGGCCCCGGCTTGCCGCGCATCTCGCCGAGCTTCGGCACCGAGGCGAGCAGCGCGCGGGTGTAGTCGGCCTGCGGCGCATCGAAAATGCGCGCGACCGGGCCTTCCTCCACCAGCTTGCCGTGCCGCATCACCACCACCCGGTCGGCAAGCTGCGCCACCACCGCCATGTCGTGGGTGATGAACAGCACCGCCGTGCCGAACTCGCGCTTGAGCCGGCCGATCAGGCCGAGGATCTCGGCCTGGATGGTGACGTCGAGCGCGGTGGTGGGCTCGTCGGCGATCAGAAGCTGCGGGCGGCAGGCCATGGCCATGGCGATCACCACGCGCTGGCGCATGCCGCCCGACAACTCGTGCGGATACTGCTTCAACCGCCGCTCGGGCTCGGGGATGCGCACCTCCTGCAAGAGCTCCAGTGCCCGGGCGGCGGCTGCCCGCGGCGAAAGCCCGCGGTGCCTTCGCACCCCGTCGGTGAGCTGGCGGCCGATTGTGA
>PUNI01000027.1 GCA_003551745.1 Paracoccaceae bacterium
AAGCCACAAACGGGCCGCTCCGGGTCGGCCTCACCGATGCCTGCCGCAACGTGAAGCACTCGGCCCAATACAAGCGCCCGGCCCGCTCAGTCGCAGTCGCGATACTCCGACGCCCTGCACACCCGCGCCCGCCGCTGCGCCTCGGAGACGTCGGCCGGGGTCATCCGCTGCGCGACCTCGTCCCGCGTTTCTGTAGACGCGGTAGACCCATTTGCGGCGGCCAGATCGAACCACATGTGGGCTGTAACGAAATCCTGCGGCACTCCGTCCCCGTACAGGAACGCAGTACCCAGGTTGTGTTGGGCTTCGGCGCTTCCCTTTCCCGCGGCAAGACGAGACCAGCGTACCGCCTCTTCGTAATCCTGCGGCACACCCTCGCCCCTGAAATACATCAGACCGAGTTCAGCCTGCGCGCGACGCTCGCCTTGATCGGCCGCTAGGCGGTACCATCGTGCCGCCTCGTCGCGATCCCGCGGGACGCCCCAGCCATGCGCATACATTGCACCCAGGTTGCTTTGCGCCGCAGGCGCACCCTGCTCTGCCGCTAGGCGGTACCATCGCGCCGCCTCAGCTAGATCCTGTGGCACGCCCTGGCCGGACTCGTATGCGAAGCCAAGGTTCGTCTGTCCCAGTGCGTCCCCCTGCTCCGCCGACATCCGAAACCAGCGAATGGCTTCGTCGTAATCCCGCGATACGCCACGGCCAATGGCGTGCATCCACCCGAGCACGGCCTGCGCTTCGGCCAATCCCTGTTCTGCTGCCAATCGAACCCACTGCGCCGCCTGAGACGTGTCTTGCGGCAGCCCGTCGCCGTAGACATATTTCATGCCGAGATCGAACTGCGCCGCAGCATCGCCCTGCTCGGCGGCACGGCGGAGAGCGTCGGTCGGCTCCGCCAAGGCAGCGGGGGCGATGGACAGAAGCGCCAGCACGAAGGCGAGAGTCTTCAGCATCCGATCAGAGTCTTTCCGAAATCGAGGAATGCGGAACCCGCGGCCACCAGCCGGTGGCCTTGGCGACAGATAGCGTTGCGCGGGCCGGTTCGTAACTCCTTGACCTGGATCAAGTGGCCCGCTGCCCGCTGCGTCGGGGCGCTCAGAACGGGCGGGCGCCGCGACCCATGCGCTCGCCGATCATGCAGTCATAGCCGCCGGCCGCGCCAGCGGGGGTCGCGGCCGGCGCAGCTGCCTCGGGCAGATCCATGGGCGGCAGCCCGGCCAGTTCCATCACCAGCTTGCGGCGCACCGCATCGGCGAAATTCTCCCATCCGGTCACCGGCATCACGAAGGCCATCGGCCCGCCGATCACGCAGTCGCGGTAGTAGAGGTCGAGATCCGGCAGATACTGGAAGCCGCTGCCGTCGTTGGTCATCAGCGGCAGGCCATTGATGGTGATGCCGCGGGCAACCACCTCGTCGCGTACCGGCGCCACCGGCGGGCCGTCATTGTTGGGGCCGTCGCCGGAGATGTCGATCACCCGGCGCAGCCCCTCGAAGCCGTTGTCCTCGAAGGCCGCGGCCGCATAGGCCAGCGCACCCGAGATCGAGGTGCGCCGCATCACGCCCAGGTTGTTGGCAAGGACCTCGTCGGCGAAACGCTGCGCCGCCTCCGGGGTGTCGACCAGCGTCCAGTCGATCACGGTGCGCTGCGCGTTCACCCCCGACCACTCGATGTAGGTGATCGCGACCCGGCCCAGCAGCCCGTCGCCGATCGCCTCCAGAACCTCGGGCGCGGTCAGTGCCTCGGCATAGCCCAGCCGCTGGATCGCCAGCTCCTCGGGCGAGATCGAGCGCGACACGTCCACGGCCAGCACCAGTTCGACATCCACCTCGATGGCCGCACCCGAGGCGCCCGGCTCCAGATCCTCGGCACCGGCGGGCAGGGCAAGCAGGCACAGTGGCAGCAGACAGCGCATGAGCCAGCCTCGCCGCGCTTCTCCGCCCGGTCCATTCACGACGTCTCACGAGCGCGCGAGGCGGCTCAGTCGAAACCGTCACCGGCGTCGGTCTGCCACGGCTTGACGAGGTTGCCGAAGCGGGTGAAGCGGCCCTCGAAACTCAGCTCCACCGTGCCGATCGGGCCGTGACGCTGCTTGCCGATGATCACCTCGGCCTTGCCGTGGACCTGCTCCATCACCGCCTGCCATTTCGCCATCGCGTCCAGATCATGATCGCCGGGCTTCTCGCGCTCGCGGTAGTATTCCTCGCGGAAGACGAACATCACCACATCGGCGTCCTGCTCGATCGAGCCCGATTCGCGCAGGTCGGACAGCAGTGGGCGCTTGTCGTCGCGGCTCTCGACCTGGCGCGAGAGCTGGCTGAGCGCGACCACCGGGATGTCGAGCTCCTTGGCGATGGCCTTCAGCCCCTGCGTGATCTCCGAGACCTCGTTGACGCGGTTCTCGGCCCGCCCGCCGGCGCGGCAGAGCTGGAGATAGTCGACGAAGAGCACGTCGAGCCCATGGGTGCGCTTGAGCCGGCGCGCGCGGGCCGCAAGCTGGGCGATGGGCAGCGCCGGCGTGTCGTCGATGTAGAGCGGGCTCGCTTCCAGCGCCTTGGCGGCATCGACGAAGCGGCGGAACTCGGCCTCGGTCATGTCGCCGCGGCGGATCTGCTCGGAGGGCACTTCGGCGGCTTCCGACAGGATGCGTGCGGCCAGCTGTTCGGCGCTCATCTCGAGGCTGAAGAAGCCCACGACCCCGCCGTTGACGGTGCCCTCGGTCCCGTCGGGCAGAAGGCCGCGGGTGTAGGCGCGGGCGATGTTGAAGGCGATGTTGGTGGCCAGCGACGTCTTGCCCATCGACGGCCGGCCGGCGAGGATCAGCAGGTCCGACCGGTGCAGCCCGCCCAGCCTGCGGTCGAGGTCGGCCAGCCCGGTGGACAGCCCGGCGAGCCCGCCGTCGCGCATATAGGCGGCCGAGGCCACCTGCACCGCATCGGTCACCGCCTTGAGGAAAGACTGGAAGCCGCGGGACGTCGCGCCCTGTTCGCCGAGGCGGTAGAGTTGCTGCTCGGCCTCGACGATCTGCTCGCGCGGCTCGCTGTCCACGTCCATCTGGGCGGCGCGGGCGGCGATGTCGCGGCCCAGACCGATCAGGTCCCGGCGGATCGCGAGGTCCCGGATCATCTGGGCATAGTCGCGTGCGGCGTGGGCCGAAATCGCGGCCCCCGCCATCCGCACCAGATAGGCCGGCCCGCCGAGCGCCTGCAGACCGGCGTCATCCTCCAGATAGGCCTTGAGCGTCACCGGCGAGGCGAGCGCGTTCTTCTGGATGCGCGCGGCGGCGATCTCGAAGATGCGCTGGTGCAGCGGCTCGAAGAAATGTTCGGCCTGCACCATGGAGCTGATGCGGTCGAACACGTCGTTGTTGGTGAGGATCGCGCCCAGAAGCTGCTGCTCGGCCTCGACGTTGTGGGGAAGCCCGTCCGCGCTGGCGCTGTCGGCGCCGCCGGAGACTGTGGTGATCTCGTTCAAATGCCCATCCCTCTTTTGTGGGGTTGGGGTATGCGGGATCGCCGCATGCCGATCAATCTGGATATCCTGTGGACAGCCGGTGGACGCCGCTCATACCGCAACATGTCGCGTGTGGCGATCAGTCTTTCGCATCATCTTGCGGTGACGCTGCGGAAATTTTCAGGCCGCCCAGCCGCGCGGATCGCGCAGGAAGGCCTCGACCGCATCCAGGGTTGCGGCGTCGAAATCGCCGCCTGCGCGGGCTTCGGCCAGCACGTCCCACCAGGTGGCGAGATGGGTGAGATGCACCCCGGCTTCGGCAAGCCGTTCGCGGGCCTCGGGAAAGATGTCGTAGAAGAAGATGACGGCGGTGTGCTCGCAGCGCGCCCCGGTGGCGCGAATCGCCTCGACGAAGGAGAGCTTCGAGCCGCCGTCGGTGGCGAGATCCTCCACCAGCAGCACCTGCGCGCCCTCGGCCATCTCGCCCTCGATCCGGGCGTTGCGGCCATAGCCCTTCGGCCTCTTGCGGACATAGCTCATCGGCAGCGCCAGCCGCTCGGCGATCAGCGCGGCGAAGGGGATGCCCGCAGTCTCGCCGCCGGCGATGTTGTCGAAGGCCTCGAGCCCGGCCGCGCGCATCGCCGCACAGGCGAGGAAATCCATCACCGTGGCGCGGATGCGCGGGAAGGAGATCAGCTTGCGACAGTCGATGTAGGTGGGCGCCTTGAGGCCGGAGGCAAAGGTGAAGGGCTCGGCCGCGTTGAAGTGCACCGCGCGGATGTCCAGCAGCATCCGCGCGGTCATGCGCGCCATGGTCTCGGCCGGGGGGTAGGCGGTCGGGATCATGTGTCCTCCGCGACATGCCAGTGGAGCGGGAAGCCCGGGTCGAACACCGTGACCGGCCCGGCGCCGGTGGCGAGGCTGCCCGGATGGGGCAGGGGGGCGGGCGACTTCGCGAGGGTAAGGGTCTCGTCGTTGCGGGGCAAGCCGTAGAAGGCCGGGCCGTGCAGGCTCGCGAAGCCCTCCAGCCGGTCGAGCGCGTCGGCGGCCTCGAAGACATGGGCGAGGATGGACAGCGCCACCGGCGCGGTGAAGCAGCCGGCGC
This sequence comes from Paracoccaceae bacterium, assembly GCA_003551745.1. Taxonomy (GTDB): domain Bacteria; phylum Pseudomonadota; class Alphaproteobacteria; order Rhodobacterales; family Rhodobacteraceae; genus Rhodobaculum. Next base: position 4,558 of record PUNI01000027.1, read on the forward strand.
AGCCGCAGGCGGATTCCTTGGCGGCATCGGTGTGGGGGGCGCTGTCGGTGCCGAGGAAGAAGCGCGCATCGCCGCCGGTCGCGGCGGCGACCAGCGCCCGGCGGTGGGTCTCGCGCTTGGCCACGGGCAGGCAGTAGTAATGCGGCCGGATGCCGCCGGCGAGCATGTGGGTGCGGTTGATCACCAGGTGGTGGACGGTGATGGTCGCGGCGAGGTTGGCGCCGGCGGTGGTGACGTAGCCCGCCGCCTCGGCGGTGGTGATGTGCTCCATCACCACGCGCAGTCCGGGCACCGCGCGGCGCAGGGGGTCCAGCACCCGGTCGATGAAGACCGCCTCGCGGTCGAAGATGTCGACGGACGGGTCGGTGACCTCGCCATGCACGCAGAGCGGCACGCCGGCCTCGGCCATCGCCTCGAGCACGCCACGCACCCGGTCGAGGTCGCGCACGCCCGAGGCGGAGTTGGTGGTCGCCCCGGCCGGATAGAGCTTCACCGCGGTGACGAGGCCCGAGGCATGGGCTGCAATCACATCGTCCGGGTCGGTCGTCTCGGTCAGGTAGAGGGTCATCAGCGGGGTGAACCGCCGGCCGGGCAGGGCGGCGCGGATGCGTTCGCGATAGGCGGCGGCCTCGGCGCCCGAGACCACGGGCGGCACGAGGTTCGGCATCACGATGGCGCGGGCGAAGTGGCGCGCGCTTACGGGGGCGACAGCGGCCAGCAGCGCGCCGTCGCGGAGGTGCAGGTGCCAGTCGTCGGGGCGGCGCAGGGTCAGGCGGTCCATGGCTCGGCGGTTACACAATCAGGCCGGGCGCCGCCAGCGGGGAATGGCCGGGGGGGGAGGGGCGCCCCCTCGGGGGGCATCGAGCCCCCGCT
>PUNI01000392.1 GCA_003551745.1 Paracoccaceae bacterium
ATGGGCGGGCTCACTCTGTAATAGTGGCCGACAAAGACCTGTCCCAGCGGATTGGTGACCAGGTAACCATCTCTGAACTCGCGCAGGACCTGTATTTCCTCGGCCATTGGTGTGCCCCAGGACGCAGTGGCGATGAAGCATCGTTCCAACGACGTGATGAGGAAGCTATCGTCACCGACATCGAATTCGATGGTCAGAGATAGTTCGTCAGTGTAATCCTCGATGTTGTTCTTGAGGTAAGCACTATTGATGGTCAGAGTGGCCGTGTCGTCATCGATAGGAGTCACACTGTAGTCGGTGTCTGCATCCAACTCATCCCCATCATCATCCACGATGCGACGTACCTCAGTGGCATCACCCCACGTGATGGTGGTCTCGACGTCAGCCGGCGCGTCGAGATCGTACCGGGCAGATCGCGGACTGATTCCGGGAGGAGGCCCAACTATGATGAACTCGGCCACATCTCCGTGCCACGCAATTCCATAAATGCCGGGTCTGACCTGGACCACGTAATCCCCAACCCTCAAATATCGAAAGTGGTCTACATCGCCCAAAGCCTCCAATACTCCCGCTCTAACGTCCGCAAGCACAAAATTGGCTATCCAAAAGGTGTTGATAACGCTTCCCCCGGTCTCCTCGATAAATGCTATGAGATCCGCTTGAGTCTCCTGGCTGTATTCCCTTAGTGCTTCTACACACTCTGTTCCAGTCAAGTTATCTTCGTTGGCAAAGGGGGTCAGGTGGATCCGGACCCTGACGATTTGGTCGTCATCTGGCACCTCCCATATCTCGTCGGGGTCGGTGACGTATATGGTTTGATCCCAGACGTGTGTTCTAGTTTGGCCGGGATCCAGGTAGATCATGAGGGCAATCCAATACTTGGGGCCAAAAATATCTACCTCCACCCATTTACCATTCGTGTATCTTTCAACCGTCCAGACTGGTTTGGCAGTCCCATATACTACTGGCTCATCAGACTGATTCTGGAAAGTGAACCGTATGCTCTGGCCAATTCCATAACTATCCTTATCGGTCCAGACCCACACTGGCTCACGATCCTCATCGGTAGAGGAGGCTTCTACGGCTTCGGGGCCACCCCATCCGGCAAAACCTAAACCATAAACCAGAGCACCAACAAGAACTAACCCGCAACAGATCAGCAGCTTTTGCCTTTTCATCTCTCGATGCCTCCTTTCAGCCAGCGATTGCAGCATACCTTTCCGACAGTCCTTGGCCCATCCATATCATTCCCTTCATTGATATAATGCACAAGGTCGAAAAAGGTTGCATTCCTGCTCCCACCGCATAGTCACTCCCCTACCCGGGGGCCGGGGATTCTCTGGTTCCTTCTCTCATCCTCGACCTCGCCACGGGAAACGCGGGCCTGCAGTTGGCAGATACAAGCGGCTGACCGCGGCGCGAACATCCGGAAGACCACCGAAACGGCGCCACCGCCTGGTGATTCGCGAGCAGCGAGGCAGTCGATGCCCGGGAGAATCCAGGCCAGCCTGAAGACTACAGGCGATTGTGCAATGTCACCCTTCAGCCATACTACGTGCCCCTTGTGTGCCGCCTGGTTGCCCATATCGTCACTGCTCCTAAAGCCACCACCAAGAACCCCACCATAGCCGCCTTTTCCGCCCGAGTAGTGTCGACCACCAGGGCGCTCATAGCCACAGCGGGCACCAGCCCGGCCCTCACTATCGGCTTCAGCCCGGGGTGCCCAGTTATGAACTCGGCTATCGGCGGGCTGACCCTGTAGTAAAAGGCCACCAGCGCTTGTCCCGCCGCGTTGGTCAGCAGGTACCCATCTCTGAACTCGCGCAGGACCTGTATTTCCTCGGCCATCGGTGTGCCGTAGGCCGCGGTGGCGATGAAGCATCCCGTCCTGATAGTAAGGGGTAAGGGGTCTCTGACGTTGGAGAATTCGATTTTCAGCTCTACACTCTCTCTATGCCCTGTGAGCCTTTCGGCAAGGTAGTCGGTCTCATTCTTACCAAGGATGGTCAGCGTGGCCATGCTGCTGCCGTCATCGTGATACTCCAACGTGTAGTCGGAGTCCTCGCTCAAAGGGTCGCGCGTGAGCGTGCGCCGTCCCGGTTCATAGATCTCTTCATAGATGGATTCGACGGATGCGGCCGAGCCCAAATCGATTCCAACTTCGACATTATGTCGATTGACGCGACAGTATAAGCCCCCTTCCGGTTTGATTCTGGTGATCTTGGGTGGGGTTCCAGCGGCCTCGATGGTGAATGTGACATGGCCACCGACATCAAGGTCGATGGTCAACTCCACGGTCTGTCCGAGGTCTGTGAGCCTGGTCACGAGGTAAGAATTGTTGATGGTCAGCGTGGCACCAACGACGCTGTAGTCGGCGCCCGTTAACTCATAGCCATCACCGTCCACGATGGAATCGAGCGATCCGGCGGAGCCCCAGATGATGTTCGTCTCCACATCGTGCCCCTCAATGAAGAGGTCGTACTCCACTTTCGGCGGTGACAACCGAGGCTGGACTCCGGTAGCCTTGATCGTAAAGGTGGCGTCATCAAAACGAAAGTCGATGGTCAGTTCTACGGACGCGTGCTCCCCGACGATGTCGGTTAGTTTATTCTTGAGGTAAGAGTGGTTGATCGTCAGCGTGGCCGTGCCGGTGTCCACACAATCCTCGTCATAGATAGTAGTGACGGTGTAGTCGGGCTCTTCGCCTTCCCCTACTAGGGTGTAGGGTGGATCAGCGTCGTCCACGATGGAAACTACTTCGGTGGCAGTACCCCAGGTGATGGTGGTGTTGAGCGCAACCGGACGGTCGAGGTCGTATTCGGCTTGGTCCGGATCGATGGTGGTAAGGTCTCCGGGAGGCGTGATGGTGAACGTGGCAGGCTCGCCGACATTGAACTGGATGGTCAACTCTACGGGCACTTCGATTCTCTCGAGTCTTGACAGGTAATCGTCCCCGATAAACAGCAGAGAGTAATCCCGGCGATGCCATAATGTGTATTCATCGCTCGTCAACTTGTAGTTGTATTCATCACGGATGAACCTTATGTATGTGGCGTCGTGCCAGGTGATCCTTGTTTCGATGTAGTCGGGCTTATCAACAGGGAAGTCGACTTCCTCTGGATCGATGGTAGCGCTTACAGTTCCGGTTGCAGTTATCCCAAAGAAAACGGGGTTGCCGCGGTCGAAATCTATCCTCAGCATTATGACGTCACCGATATTCGTTTCCCTAGATCGGCGGAAGTAATAGGGCAAGATCCTTAGAGTATCGGGCCGCACGTCTACGTCGTAGTCCCAGTGTTTCCTCAAGGTGCGGACCACTGTACCATCGTCGTCCACCTCAGAAACCGAAACTACCCTGGTGGCACTACGCCAGGTGATGTTAGTTTCTACAGGAACGTCCTCAGCATCCAGGTCGTATTCTGCTTCTGGTGGATCTATGCTGGGATGAGTTCCAATCGCGGTGATGGTGAACGTGGCAGGGTCGCCGACATTGAACTGGATGGTCAGGTCCACGCTCTCCCCGATATCGTCGAGTCTGTCCTTGAGGTAAGAGTCATTGATCGTCAGCGTGGCCGTGCCGTCATAGTGGTCCTCCACCGTGTACTCGGGCTCATCGCCTTTGTCGTCAGCGATGGAGATTACCTCAGTGGCATCATTCCAGTCGATGCGTGTCGACACAGCCTTAGGATCATCCAGATCGTATTCGGCTTGCTCCGGAGTGATGCTGGCCGATTCGTGTTCCGCTTCATCTGCCAGGGACGGCAACGCCGTGACGAGGCCCAGACTCAGCGATAGCAGCAGGGCCAGAGAAACCTGTGTGATTGCTCGGAATCTCCCTTTCATGAAATCTTCAACCTCCTTCTTTGGATTCCTCGATTGCCCTGTTAATCACGTCTAGCCTGTGCACATCATCGGCACCTCCTGCGGCCAAGTCCCACCGATATTATGGTCCATGACCTTGTCCTCAACGGGGTCTAGCAATCCAGCATTACTCCAAAATCCTGCATGGTACTGGACTGTGGTATCACTCCGCACCGTGTCAAGATTCGCCCCCCTTCTTTCACAGCCTCATGCGCATCTTACAGAAACTGCGAGCACTCATAGCCGATGCGGCCAGAGCACGGACTGTCATACGAAGCCACGAGAGGAAGGTAGAAGGGGAGAACACGGTTACGGCCGTTCGGGGAAAACGGCTCGTTGCGGGACGGTATTCAAGAGGACCAGGGGTGGACGCGAACGTGGCGTGGGAACTGCGGCGACATTCTGACGTATCCACCTCAGCCTCAACCCTTGAATTCCCTTGCCTTCCGGTAGTATGTATGGGTTCAGTCGCCTTCCAACAGGTCGACTATGATATAATGCTACACCCCTCCACGGTTCCTGTCAAGTCTTCGCTTCCTGCTGCGGCGCCAGTTCCCTCTCTCACTGCGGCTCAGGTGCGGGACTTCAGCGACAAGCCGGTAGAGATTCTTGTTAACAGTTCGGCGCCGCTTGTCGGGCACCTGGTCGGCAGCTGTGGCTGTTGTCTTGACTTTGCCGTCGTCTAGCATAAATAAAAGGGCAGGCTGCCACCGGACGATACGGCCGCTTGACGTTAGTAGCGGTCTGAGACGAGATCCCGGATCAGAGGCTTGTCCGTGCCGACGGGCGACTCGGCCAAGAGTTCTCCATCGGCGCTGACGATCATCGCGCTACCGAAAGACGGGTCGTCCGTGTTGATCTCAAGGGCATTTACGATCAGCGTGGTCACCCCCGCACCTCTAACGGCTTCCAGGTACATTTGACGTTCGCGTGAAATCCAGTGGTTGATGTCCGGCATGCTTTCGCTGAAAGGGCGTGACATGGGGACAAGCAGAAGATCCAGCGACCGGTCCAACTCGTGTACCGTCTCCTCGTCGAAGAGGTCGCCGCAGATCAGGATTCCGAGCCGTCCCAGGTCGCTGTCAACGTTGTCTACAGTATCGCCGATAATGAAGGGTGGCTTCTCCTCTATCTTACGATGCCTGAGGATGATTTTGCCTGTCCTGTCAACAAGCACCGCTGAGTTGTATACGCCCGACTCCGCACGCTCTAACACTCCGAAGCAGAAATACGCCCGGTGCCTTCTGGCAAGCTGGCCGATTCGTTCGGTGGTGGGTCCGGGTATACTCTCGGCAAACCGCGCGAAGTCATCTTCCTCGTACAGGTAGCCCGTCAGACCTCCCTCGGGCAGGCAGATCAAGTCCGGCCGCTCAGGCGCTACTTCATCGAGGCGCTGGACCAGGCGCCCGAAGTTCGCTGCCGGGTTACGGGGTTCGGTCTTGAGTGGAAGCAGACAAACGCGCATATTGTCAAATCCTCGCTTTCCGATGAGTGAAGGCCCCGAAATTCTGCTAATAACGACAATAGCCAGGTTCGGTTTGTGTGGGACGCCTGCGAACAGACCA
>PUNI01000220.1 GCA_003551745.1 Paracoccaceae bacterium
CGCCAGACGAGATGGCCGGTCACTACGGCGCCAACGAGGTCAGCCGCGCGGTCCGGCAGGGGCTGATCACGGGCGAGGGCGGGGCGTGGGAGCTGATCTCGGCCCGGGTTGCCGCGCTGCCGGAGTATTCCGTCCGCTTTGCCGAGGTCTATTCCCACATCGCCGAGGGCGCCCCGATCCGCTTCACCGACATCTCCAACGCCATCGCCGCCTTCATCGCCTTCGAGTTCCGCGCCGACGACAGCCCGTTCGACCGGCACCTGCGCGGCGAGGCGGCGCTGAGCGGACGCGCGGCCGAGGGCATGGCACTGTTCTACGGCCGTGCCGGTTGCGCGGGATGCCATGCCGGGCCGCTGCTGACGGACAACGGCTTTCACCCACGCGGTTCGCCGCAGCTCGGCCCCGGCAAGTCGGAACGCTTCGAGAGCCATCAGCGGGACATCGGCCGGGCGCGGGTCACCGGTCGCGACGACGACCTCTATGCCTTCCGCACCCCCTCGCTGCGCATGGTGGCGTTGACGGGCCCCTACGGCCATGCCGGCGGGCATGCGGAACTGGGCGCCTTCCTGCGCTACCATGCCGATCCGGCATCGGGGCTGGCGGTGTATGCACCGCAGGCCCTTCTGCCCGCGTTGGACACGGGCCCGCGCCCCGACTGGGCGGTGATGGAGGATGCCGAGGAAGTCGCGCGCATCGCGGCGGCGGCTGCCCGCGTGCCGGTGATCGCGCTGTCGGAGGCCGATCTGGCGGCGCTGCTCGCGTTTCTCGAGGCGCTGACCGACACCGCCGCGGCCGCCGGACGGCTGGGCATTCCCGAGACGGTCCCCAGCGGGCTTCCCGTGCCGCGCTGAGCCGGTGCCTTGCGACAGCACGGACTTGGACAAGGCCGCCACGGCGGGTTATGTCTGCCCCATCAGGCGAAAGGCACACCGATGAGCCCGCGCGACCTCAGCGCCCCCGAACAGCGTCACCCCGAGAAGGCGCACCGACCCGACCAGACCCAGCCGAAGAAGCCTTTCTGGATTCGGGTGAAGGCGCCCACCTCGGCCGAATACCGCAAGACACGCGACATCATGCGCGAAAACCGGCTGGTCACCGTCTGTGAGGAGGCGGGCTGCCCCAATGTGGGCGAATGCTGGAGCCAGGGCCACGCGACCATGATGATCATGGGCGAGATCTGCACCCGCGGCTGCACCTTCTGCAATGTCGCCACTGGCCGGCCCGCGGCGCTCGATGCCTTCGAGCCGGGCCGGGTCGCCCATGCGGTGGAAAAGCTGGGGCTCAACCACGTGGTGGTCACCAGCGTCGACCGCGACGATCTGGACGACGGCGGTGCCGCGCATTTCGCCCAGACCATCCGCGCGATCCGCCACCGCGCGCCGGACACCACCATCGAGGTGCTGACCCCGGATTTCCTGCGCTGCCCGCCGTCCGCGCTGGAAACCGTCGTCGCCGCGCGGCCGGACGTCTTCAACCACAATCTCGAGACGGTGCCGGGGCTCTATCCGGAGGTGCGCCCCGGCGCGCGCTACTTCCACTCGCTGCGCCTGCTGCAGCGGGTGAAGGAGCTCGACCCGGGCATGTTCACCAAGTCGGGCATCATGGTCGGCCTCGGCGAGGAGCGGCAGGCGGTGCTGCAGGTGATGGACGACCTGCGTTCCGCCGATGTCGATTTCCTCACGATCGGGCAGTATCTTCAGCCCACGCCGAAGCACCATGCGGTGGCCCGCTTCGTGCCGCCGGAGGAGTTCGACGCCTATGCCAAGTCGGCCTGGGGCAAGGGCTTCCTGATGGTCTCGGCAACGCCGCTGACGCGGTCCTCCTATCACGCCGGCGAGGATTTCGCCCGGATGCGCGCCGCACGCGAGGCCCGGCTCGGGCGCGTCTGAGTTGCGAGAAACCGCTGCGGGTCGGGCGGTTTCGCGCTATCCTGCGCCGGAATGGCGCGGGAGGGGTGGCGATGAAGATCCTCAGCTGGAACGTCGAGCACTTCAGCGGGCTTGCAGGCGGGCCGCGCGCGGACCGGGTCGAGCGGGTCGCCGACCTGATCCTGCGCGAGGCGCCGGATGTCTTCGCGATCCAGGAGGTGACGGGCCGGACGGTCTTCGGCGCCTTCACCCGGGATCTGACGGATTACAGCTTCACCATCACCGAGGGCCCGCAGTCGCAGGACATCCTCGTCGGCGTCCGCGCCGGACTGCGCACCTTCATCACCCAGCGCAGCGAGTTCAAGCGCAACAACCCGTTCCTGCGGCCCGGCATGCTCGTGACGGTCACCACCGAGGACGGGCGCAACCTGCCGATGCTGTTCAACCACCTCAAGAGCCTGCCCGACCCGGAAGGGTTCGGCCTGCGCACGGCCATGATCGAGCATGCGAACAGTCTGTGGAACGCGCTGCGACGGGCCGGCGACGGCGACGTGCCCTTCCTGCTGATCGGCGATCTCAACCTCATGGGGATGCAATGGTCGTTCAGCAGCACCGGCGTCAGCCAGGAGGAGGAAATCGCCCGCACCGATCGCCGGTTCCGCCGGTCGGGCATGAAGCACCTGCGCAAGACCTATCCGGCCACCTTCTCGAAGGGCTCGTCCTCGCGCCTGCCCGAATCCGACCTCGATCATGTCTTCGCCGCCGACCACATGGAGTTTGCCGACATGGGCGGAGGGGCCGAGATCCGGGTGGCCGGCTGGGCGGAGCTCGACGACCAGGCCGATCGTGACGACTGGATCGCGCGCTATTCCGATCACGCGCCGCTGATCTTCACCGTCACCCGGTTCTGATCCCGGCGGTCACAGTGCGCTCATTCGACCGGGCGCACGCGCGCCAGATAGGCGGCAATGGCGTCGAGATCCTCGCGCGGCAGGTTGCCGAGGCTCTGCACCACCGCGGCCATCGTCCCGCCCACGGTGTCGAAGCTGGGCGTGAAGCCCGAGGCGAGATAGCCGGCGATGTCCTGCTGGCTCCAGTCCAGCGCGGCCGGGGTGATGTTCGGGATGCGCCCGTCGCCGGAGGGGTTCGGGGCGCCGGCCAGCCAGCGGCCGCGGTCGAGCACGCCCAGTGCGTCGCGCGGCGTGTGGCATTCTCCGCAATGGGCCAGTGCCTCGGCCAGATAGCGACCGCGCTCCTCCTCCGCGGTCAGCTCGTCCTCGACCGCCCAGCCGTCTGCCTGCGCCAGCCGCTTCCAGAGCCCGATGCCCCGGCGGATGTTGAAGGGAAAGCCCAGATCATGCGGGTCGTTCGCCCGCTCGGCAGCCGGGAGCGTCTCCATGAAGGCGTGCAGGTCGGCCACGTCCTCCAGGGTCGCCTTGCGGTAGGCGGTATAGGGAAAGGCCGGATAGTAGTGCCGGCCGTCGGGCGCCACGCCGCGCAGCATGGCATTGGCGAACTCGGGCAGCGACCAGCCGCCGATGCCATCCTCCACGTCCATGGAGATGTTGGGCGCCACGAAGGTGCCGAACTCCGTCTCGAAGGGCCGGCCGCCGACGAGGACGAGCCGGTCCTCGCCCGAGGCGCCAGGCGCCGCGTGGCACGAGGCGCAGCCGGCCGCCCAGAAGACCAGCTCGCCGCGCTCCGGATCGCCCGAGAGCCCCGCGAAGGCGGCGTCGGGCAGCAGTTCGGGGCGGGACAGCCACCAGAAGGCGGCTGTCGCCACTACGGCCAAGACGAGGAGGATCGCGAGAGCCCGGCGCATCGCCGTGTCGGCGCCGGCCTATTCGGGTGCGCGATTGGCCTCGTGGCAGGCCGAGCAGACGCCGCCCACCGGGCCAAGGGCCGCGCGCATCGAATCGAGATCCTCTCCGGCAGCGTTCTGGAGCGTGGCCACCGCATCCTGAAGCTCGCCGAACCGCGCCTGAAGAGCGGCCATGTCCTCCCAGATCACCGGCAGGGCGCGGGTGCCGTCGATGGCGGCGTTGTCGGAGCCTTCGGGCCAGAGCCGGGTCTGATCGAGCGCGGTGAGCAGCGCCAGATTGTCGGCCGCGGCCTGCGCCACTTCCGCGTCGTAGTCCACATTGCCCTGCGCCATCGGCACCAGCGCGCCGAGGTTGAACGCATAGAGCTTGAACTGGCCCTGACGGGCCTCCACGGCAGCGGTGACATCCTGCGCTGTCGCGGCAGCGGCACCGAGAATCACGGCGGCGACGGAGGAGGCGATAAGGCGTTTGGCCGACATTGCGGGCTCCCTGACGTGGTTGCGATGGCGGCAAGCTAACATGACGGCGTGACGGTTCAACTGCATCCGCCGGACATTGGCCGGCGAACGGCGCTCAGACGAAGCGCACCTTGCCGATATGCGGCAGATTGCGGTCGCGCTGCGCATAGTCGATGCCATAGCCGACGACGAATTCATCGGGGATGGTGAAGCCCGTCCAGGTGGCCGTGACATCCACCTCGCGGCGGGTGGGCTTGTCGAGCAGTGCACAGATCTCCAGCCGCTGCGGGCCGCGCGCCCTCAGCAGCTGGGCGACGTGCAGGAGCGTGTGACCGGTATCGACGATGTCCTCCACCACCAGCACGTCGCGGCGCGCGATCTCGCCAGAAAGATCCTTGATGATCCGCACCTCGCGCGAGCTTTCCAGCCTGTCGCCGTAAGACGAGGCCTCGAGGAAATCCACCTCCACCGGCAGGTCGAGCTCGCGCACGAGGTCGGCGATGAACACGAAGGAGCCGCGCAGGAGCCCCACCACGACCAGCTTGTCGGTATCGGCGAAATGGCCGGTGATGTCGCGGGCCAGCGCCTCGACGCGCGCGGCGATCGACTTGGCCGAGATCATCTCGTCGATGACATAGGCACGTTGCGTCATGTCGGCCCCTTGATTTTGCGGCGCCATTCTATGACATGGGGCGCCACTGTCACGTCGAGAAGCGCGGAAAGCACAGCCCAATGCCACTGCACGAGGAAATCCGCCAGCTGCCCTACAGCGCGCAGCAGATGTTCGATCTGGTGGCAGACGTGGGATCCTATCCGCAGTTCCTGCCCTGGACGGCGGCGGCCCGCATCCGCTCGCGGCGGCCGTTCGATGGCGGCGAGGTCATGGAGGCCGATCTGGTGATCTCGTTCAAGGTGTTCCGCGAACGCTTCGGAAGCCGGGTCACGCTGTGGCAGGAGCCGCAGGTCATCGATACCGAGTATATCGACGGGCCGTTCCGCTACATGAAGTCGCAATGGCGGTTCCGGGACCTCGCCGAGGGGGGCTGCGAGGTGCAGTTCCGCGTCGATTTCGAGTTCCGCAACGCGATCCTGCAGAAGCTGATCGGGGTGGTCTTCAACGAGGCCATGCAGCGGATCGTGCGCGCCTTCGAAGGCCGCGCCGCGGACCTCTACGGCAGGCAGGCCGCGACGGGCTGAGCGCCCGGCGGCTGCGCGGCCGGCCTCAGGCGTCCTCGGCAAGCGCGGCGTCGGCGAGCCGACGCAGGGCA
>PUNI01000270.1 GCA_003551745.1 Paracoccaceae bacterium
CGGGTGCGCGCGTCGAGCAGGCCGAAGTGCAGGCTGGTGCGCAGCGAGCGCACGGCCTCCACCGCCGGGTCGCGCGGGTGCGACAGGGCCAGGATCGGCGGCTTGCGCCGTCGGCGCCGGCTGACATCGCCGCGGGACGAGTAGAGCACCGTGGCCATCACCGACAGGCCCATCTGTTCCAGCTGCTCGGGTGTCTTGATGCCCTTGCGCCGCATGTAGCGCAGCACGGCGACCGCGATGCCGGCCATGGCGCCGAAGATCGTCCACAGGCCGATGGTGCGGGTCGTCGCCGGCACCAGCACACCGGCCGGAACGGCGGTGTCGACGATGCGGGCGTTGCCGACGGTGCTGGCGCGCAGCACCTGCATCTCCTGAGCGCGGACGACGAACTGGTTGTAGATCGCCTGCGCCGTCTCGAACTCGCGGGTCAGGGTCAGGAAGCGCCGCTGCGCCTCGGGCAGCTGGTCGGCCGATCCGCGCAGCTCGTCGAGGAAGTTTTCCAGCCGCGCGCGTTCCTGCAGGAGCTGGCGATAGGTCGGATGGTTGGGCGTGTAACGCTGGCGCAATTCGTCCTCGCGCGTGGCCAGCTCGCGCAACTCGTCCTCGACACGGCCGATCTGCACGAGGAGGTTCTGCGCATCGAAGCCGAGATCCAGCGAGGCGTTCTCGCGCCGGAACTCGTCGAGCGCCCGCTCGGCGGCCCGGACGGAGGCTTCGGCGCCGGGCAACTGTTCCTGGATGAAGGCGAGGCTGCTTTCGGCCTCGGCTGCGCTGCGCGAGACGTTCTGGCGGACATAGGCGTTGAGGATCGCGTTCAGGATGCGTACGGCCTCCTGGCGGTCGTCCCAGACCAGGGTCATTCCGAGCATGCCGGATCGGGCGCCGCGCTCCTCGATGGTCAGGTTCTCGCGCACGCGGTTGACCGCGCCCAACTCGCTGCCCTGGACGACCGTGTACTCGCGCCCTGGCGCCCCCTGCAGCTCGGCGATGGTGAGCACGAAGCCGATGTCGTCGAAGGCGATGCGTTCCCCGACCTGCCCGTCTACCTCGCGCCCGTCCGGGGCGGTCAGCCTGAAGCCCTCCTCGGTGGCCACGACCTCGATCGGCTGGCCGACCCATTCTGGCGGCACCTGCAGCATCTCAAGTTCGATCCGGTCGCCGTGCCGGGCAAACGGGCGCAGGGCGTCGATCTCCGGGATCGGAAGCTCGAAGGCCTGAAGGATGTGGCCGATGTACGGGGCCGGTGTCACCGAGGCGCGCCAGTCGAGGTTCAGATCGGCCACGACATCGGTCAGGATCATCCGCGACTGGATGATCTGCATCTCCACATTCGTCTCCGGGGCGGTGTCTAGAAGCTCGCGCAGCTCTCCCGGCATCGCCAGCCGGCCCGACCGGGCCTCGAGCTGGACAAGCGCATCGGCCTGATAGCGCGCCGGTGCCCCGATGCTGTTGAACAGCCCGATCCCGAAACCGAGCGCGGCGAACAGCAGGATCCAGTACTTGCCGGCCCAGACCGCACCGAACAGCTTGCCCACGTCGATCTCGTCGTCGAACCGCTGGGCCAGGGTGGCGACCGGCCCGGGTTGTGGCGCCGGCGCGGGCCCCTGACGGCTGTTGGGCGCGTCGCTGGAGGGAATGACATTCATTCGCGGACTCCGTCCTGCATCATCCGGCGCCATGCGCGATGCGGCTGGCCCACTCATGCGCGGCGCGGTCGATCAGGTCAAATACCCTTTCATGAACAGCTCGCGACTGTCGATACGGATCGGCGATTCCGGCGTTTTCTGACCACTTATCGAACAGGAGCGTGCGTCCGGAGAGCTGCGGGGCCTGCCGGTCGATCTCGGCGCGGTGCCACGGCTCCATCACGAGAATCAGATCGTGGGCGGCGCCGAGCTCTGTCGTGAAGCTGCGGGCGCGGTGACCTTCCAGGGACAGGCCATGCGCATCGGCCACCTCGCGGGTGACCGGATCGGCCGGATGGCCCTCGAGCGCGCGCAGCCCGGCCGACCGGATCACCGGTGCCCCGCTGCCGCTTCCGCAGGCCCGCTGCAGGAGCCGCTCCCCCAGCGGCGAGCGGCAGATATTGCCCAGACAGACCACCAGCACCGAGTCGAAGCGCATGGCTCCGGATAACCTCCATTGCGCCCGGGACCGTTGCAGGAGGGGCCGACGTCTTGCGTGGAGCCCGGCCAGCCTACCCCCGCGCGGGGGCGACGGGCGTCCGGGCGCGGTTCCCGCCGCCGATCCTCAGAGCGCCCCGTCGAAGTCGCGCGGCGAGCGCACGAAGGGAAGAAGCCGCGCCACCGTGTCGTTCCAACGTGTCAGCGGCTCGCGAACCACATAGACGACATCGCCCGGGCTCAGATCGAAGCGCCCGCCGAGAAGGAGGCCCTGCGGCGTGTTGGCCTCGAGCTGGAAGACCTGGGTGATCTCGCCGGCCGAGCGGAACACGAACACGCCGCGGGCATGGGCCCGCTGTTCGTCGATGCCGCCGGGACGCCCGATCGCCTGCAGGATCGAGACCGGTTCCTCATAGAGATCGATGGCGCGCGCCCCGCGCACCTGGCCCAGCAGGAAGGCCTCTTCCGGCAGGCGGCGCGGAACGTTCACCACATCGCCATTGCGCAGCACAGGATTGTTGCGCGCGATGCCGGCCTCCAGAAAGCCGGCGAGATCCACCGGCACCACGCGCCCGCCCCGCTGGACCGTGACCTTCCGGGTGTCGGCGCTTTCCAGCAGGCCACCAGCGGCGTTGATCGCCTCGATCAGTGTCAGCGGCTCGGTCGTCAGCTGCTGGTTGCTCGGCGTGCCGACCTGTCCGGTCACCACCACACGCTGCGAGTTGAATGCGGCGACGCGCACCTCCAGCTGCGGGTCGGCAATGAAGTCGGCAAGACCGCGGGTGAGTTCGGCCCGGATATCTTCTGGCCGGCGGCCGGCGGCCTGCACCTGCCCGACGAAGGGATAGAAGAAGGTGCCGTCGGACTGCACGCGAAAGCCGGTTTCCTCGGGCGTGCGTTGCGGGCCGGCCGGCAGGGTGAGTTCCGGCTGATCGAAGACGATCACGCTGAGCACGTCGCCGACGCCGACGGTGTACTCCCAGCCGCGCCCGCTCGGCAGGCTGGTGACGCCATACTGCGCCCGACGATGCGAGTAATGCGCGACATTCTCCGGCGTCAGGCGGATCACCTGAACGTCGTCGGGCAACTGGCGTTGCCCTTCCTCCGTCACCGGAATCTGGATATGGCCCGCATCGCAGGCTGCGAGCCCGGCTGCAAGGATCACAAGCGCGATCGTGCGTCGCATCGTCCCTCGCTCCGACTGTGCGCCGGTTTTGTCGCGGCAAACGACCAACAGCCGCGAGTCGGGAGCGTATCGGCGTTGCATTGCGCCGCAAAGCCTGGCGTCGGATGCGCATCAGGCAATGTTGCAATTCGGCAAGATTGCGCGCCACCTGCCGCTTTGACCGGCATGCCGCGCCCTGTCGATACGGCTGGCTCCGCGGCCCGGAGCCCATGCGGTGCCGAGGCGCGCGGGTCGCACATGCCATTCCGCGGTGGCCGTGCCGATCTCTCCGTCCTCCGGGATGCGGTGCTTGAGCTCCGGCCGACGGGCTTGGCTCGATTCAGAATCGGCTGACGGCCCCGAGGTAGAAGCGGGTTTCGCGGCGACGGTCTCGGGTGTCGGACGGGCGCCCGACCAGCTGGCGGGCGACCTCCGGGGTCAACGTCAGCCAGGGCGTGACGTCCCAGCGCACCCCGATCCCGGCCGAACCGAGCGACTCCCGGCGCGTGCCGGCGCGGTCGCGGTCGCGGTCATGGGCGCGCCCATAGTCGAGATAGCCGTAGACCTCGGCCGCCTCGCCGAAGCGGCCCATCGCCTCCGGTGCCACGCCCCGGCGCAGCTCGACCCGCGCGCCGAAGCCCGAGTCGCCCGTGGTGTTGCCAGGCGCGAAGCCCCGCCCGATCGTCGCATCGCCGAGCGAGAAGCGTTCGGAGTTCGGCAGCACATTGGCCGCATATTGGCCGATCGCCTCCAGCCAGAGCGCGAACGGCCCCTCTCCCAGCCGCTGCAGCCGCGCGACCCGCGCCGAGACAAGGGTGAAATCGGGCACGCCCGCCGACGGCCCGCCGCCGACGAAGCTGTTGGAGGCATCGATCCCCTGCCGCAGCTGCGCCGACACGAGCGTCACGCCGCCAAAGCGGTCGGCGCGGTCCCACTCGGCGCCGACCTCCAGGACCAGAAGCCGGTCCGTCTCCGGCAAGGCGTCGCCCCCGAAGCGGGTGACATTGGTCGCCTTCTGCCAGTCGAGCAGGACGTGGCCGAAGAGGTTCTGCGATCGCGTCCGGATGAAGGGGGTCCGCAGGGCGATCCGCAGGTTCCGCTCGCGGGTCGTCAGAGCCAGCCCGCGCGCCACGCCGGCCGCGCGCAGGTTGGGCGTGCCATCGGCATAATCCGCCTCGAACTCGAGCATCGTGCCGTCCAGCACGGTGCCGTCGAGGCGCGACAGCGGGAAGGCCACCAGCGCGCGCGCATAGCCCAGCGAACCGTCCAGCGCCCCGGCCCCCAGAAGCTCGACGCGCTCGTTGAGATTCAGAAGGTTGTGCGCGACGCCGCCCAGCGTGAAGGAGGCGTCGCCGTAAAGCCGCGAACCCCGGTTGTCCAGGGCGGCGAAGCCGGATGGTGGCGGCGGATCCAGCGCCACGGTGAGATCGGCCGCGCCGAAAACCTCCGGCGACGGCTCCAGCACGGTCTCGACGCCGCCACCGAGGAGATCGCGCGACAGGAGCACCGCCCGCTCCAGCGTCTGCAGGCGCATCGGCTGCTGGCCCACCACCGGCGCGAAGCGGCGGCCCACCGCCGCGGTCTGGTTGGGAGCGCCGCCGAGGACCGCGGCGCGGTCGATGAACCCCTCGATCACCTGCATGCGGACGACACCGTCGTCGATCACCTGCGGCGGCAGGAACGCCTGCGACAGCACGAAGCCGCGCGCCCGGTAGGCCGCCCCGATCTGATCGCCCAACGCCTCCAGCGTGGCGATGTCCACCGGCGATCCGACCAGCCCGGCCCAGAGCGGCGCAAGCGCGTCCGGCGGCACCGCCCTCGCGCCTGCGACCTCGACGCCGCGCAGCACGAAGCTGGGTCCGTCCGCGGGCGCCGCCGGGCGCAGGGGCACCGGCGCCTCGTCGGCGGGCGGGGCCACATCCGGAGGTGCGGCCGGCACCGCGGGCACGAAGTCCGACAGCTGCTGCGCCGTCGCCGGCCCCGCCATGGCGAGCGCGGCTGCCGCGGCGAGTGCAAGTCGCAGGATCAATTCGCCGCCTCCGGAAAGGCGGTGCTCCAGAAGGACTCGGTGATCGCGACC
>PUNI01000342.1 GCA_003551745.1 Paracoccaceae bacterium
CGGTCCGCCGTTGGCCGCGTCCGGCGGGCCGGGGCGTGGCAGTGGCGCGATGCTGCCGGGCGCAGGCGCCGGGGTGGCCTCGAAGAGCGATGCTGCCTCGTCGGCCCCGTCGCCCAGCTGCGCGTCGATGCGGGCGATGACCCGGTCGGTGATGTCGATCTCGTCCAGCGCGAGGAGGATCGCGCGCGAGTCGAGCACCGCGACCGCACCGGACTCGGCCAGCACCTGCGCGGCGATCGGCAGGGCCGCCTCGAAGAAGCGCTGCTGTTCGATGTCACGGAAGTCGCCAAGGGCCCGCCCCTTTGCCTCCTGGGTGCGGCGGATACCTTCCACCCGGGTGTCGAAGGCATCGGCGAGTTCCCGGAACGCCTCGGGCGCCATGTCGCCGCGCTGCTCGGCGAGCGCGCGCTCCTCGGCGCCCAGCATCTCCTCATAGGCCCGGTTCTCGTCGGAGAGCGCCTGCGCCGCCGCCTCCAGCGTTCGGGTCACCCGCTGTCCGAAGGCCGACTCGAGGAAGAGCCGCTCCTGATCGATCGTCACGACCGGCGGCAGGCTGCCCATGGACAGCAGCTGATCCGCCGCCTGGCCCTGCCCGGCGGTAGGCCACGCGGCCGCTGCCGCCACGACGGCGAGGCAGCGCGCCGCCCTTGCGAGCATCAGAACCGGCTCGAGATCGAAAAGTCGAAGTTCTGCGCGCGGTCGTAGGAGGTCTTTCGCACCGGGCGCGAGAAGTTGAAACGCAGCGGCCCCAGCGGCGTGTCCCAGAACAGCGACACACCGGCGGCCGCACGCCAGCGCAGCGAGTCGTCCACCGGGTCATCGCCGAACGGGCCGCCATCGACGTTGTCGAGCTTCCACGCCGAGCCCACGTCGAAGAAAACGCCGCCGCTCAGCCCGTATTCCTCGGGCAGGCCGAGCGGGAAATCGGCCTCGAAGCGGGCCGCAGCAAGATAGTTGCCGCGCAGATTGTCGCCGCTGACGCGGTCACGCGGGCCGACGCGACCGGGCCGGAAGCCACGGATCGCGTCGCTCAGCTCGAAACGCTCCACGAAGCGGCTGTCGCCGCGCAGCATGTTGAGCGCACCGCCCTCGACCTCCACCCGCAGCGTCACTTCCTCGTTGAGCACCCGCTGCTCGACGAGGCCGAGGGCCGTGGTGCGGATGAACCGGCGGTCACCGCCCACCCCGGCGAAATCCTGGGAAAAGCGGAAGAAGTAGCCGGTGCCGGGGTTCAGTTCGCTGCGCAGCGCGTTGTAGGTCCAGGTGTAGCCGACAAGGCTGGTGGTGGCGCGGCGCGGCTCGTCCCGGATGATGGCGGAGACATCGTCACCGACGCGCCGCAGCTTGTCGTCCTGCAAGGTGTAGCGCACACTGAGCCGGCTGTTTTCCGTGAGCGGAAAGCCGAGCGACGGGCTGATCCGGATGGTGCGCGTGTCGAAATCGCTGCCGCGGAAGCTGCGGGTCTCGCGATAGCCCAGCGACAGACCCAGCCGCAGGTCACGCTCCAGGAAGGCCGGCTCGACGAAACCGAAGGTGAACTCGCGGCTGCCGCGTGTCGTGTTCAGGGCAAAATCGACCTCCTGGCCGCGACCGAGGAAGTTGAGCTCCGAGAAGCTGATGGTACCGCCGAAGCCTTCGCCCCGGGCATAGCTGATGCCGAAGCCCAGCGAGCCGGTGGTCGTCTCCTCGACATTGACGTCGATGACCACCTGATCATCGGCCGATCCGGACCGCCCCTCGACCTCGACATCGGCGAAATACCCCAGCGCGCGGATGCGCTCGGCCGCCTCGCGGATCTCGCGCGGGTTCAGCGGGTCGCCCTCGGCGATTCGGAACTGCCTGCGGATCACCCGGTCCAGCGTCGTCACGTTGCCCTGGATGTCGATGCGCTCCACGAAGATGCGTTCGCCGGGCACGAGGGCGAACTCGATGTCGACGGTGCCGGCCCGCTCGTTGCGGGTGATGCGGGGATCGACGCGCGCGAAGCGCAGGCCGCGCTGGCTCGCCAGCCGCTCCATGCGCGCGACGGTGGCGTCGATGGAGTTGGGCGAGAAGGTCTGGCCCGACCGCACCCGCACCTCGTTGCGGAAGTCTTCGGCGCTGACCCCGTCGATCTCGCTGACGGTGGTGACGTTGCCGATCCGGTAGGGCTGGCCCTCGCGGATGGTGAAGGTGATGAAGAAGGCGTCCTGCTCGCGCGAAAGCTCGGAGGTGACCGACAGGATCTGGAAGTCGATGTAGCCGCGCGCGAGGTAGAAGTCGCGCAACAGCTGCCGGTCGAGCTCGATGCGCTCCTCGAGGAAGGTGTCTCGCTGCACGAAGCGGCGCAGCAGCCCGGCCTGCTTGGTGTCGAGCACGCGGCGCAGCCGCTGGTCGGAGAAGGCGCGGTTGCCGACGAAGGCCAGACGCTCGACCTCCACCGTCCGGCCCTCTCGCACCTCGAACACGAGATCGACGCGATTGCCCGACCGGTCGATGATGCGGGGCGTCACCTCGGCGGCGAAGCGGCCGCGGGCGCGGTAGACCTCGGCGATCGCGGCGGCGTCGCGCTCGGCGGCGGCCGGCGAATAGACCCGCCGCGCCTGCGACTCGATCACCTCCAGCAGCACCTCGTCATCGATGCGACGGTTGCCTTCGATGCTGATGACGTTGATCGTCGGAAACTCGCGCACGGTGATGACGAGCGTGTTGCCCCGCGGGTCGAAGACGACATCCTCGAACAGCCCCGCGTTCACCACCCGCTGGAAGGCAGCGTTGAGATCGCCCTGCGAAATGGTCTGGCCGCGGGGAATGTTGGCGAAGGAGGCAACGGTGGTGGCATCCACACGCTCGTTGCCTTCGACGCGGATCGTGCTGAAGTTGAAGCTCTGGGCGGACGCTGCGACCGGCAGGAGCAGTACCACCAGCAACCCGAGTGTCGCGACGACCGTGCGGACCCGACATGCCGCGCCGCGAAAAATCCTGCCCGTGCCCCGCATGCCGCTGTCCTGTCCCTGCCCCGCCGCTGCCCGGCGTTTCGACTGCGATCTGACTACCGGGATTGCCCAGCCTTGTCAAAAGCGCAGGGCGGTTCCCACGACAGGCTTCGAGGGGCGTTGCAGGGAGGCTCGGGTCGTCAGTGGCCCAGGAGCTGCGTGGCCAGACTGGCGCCGGCAAGGAGGGCACCCGACAGGGTCAGCGCGACCAGCGCGCGGTCTCTCGCGAGACCGAGAATCGCATGCAGTCCGTCACGTCTTTCGCCTGGAGGCCGCATCGCGCCACCTCCCGTGGCCATTGGTCCAGCTCACAGGAGCATCGCAGGCAATTGCGCGGATTCCGTGACGATCGCGCGGCGGTTCAGGGACAGAAGAGATCGTTGCCGAGCGCGAAGACCATCAGGGTCAGGATCATCGCCAGCCCCAGCGCCATCAGCACCTGCAAGGCCCGGTCGCTGGGCGGGCGGCCGGTCACCGCCTCCCAGGCGTGGAAGATCAGATGGCCGCCGTCGAGGATCGGGATGGGAAAGAGGTTGATCAGCCCCACCGCCGTGGACAGCACCGCGATGAACCAGATGAAGCTCGCCAGCCCGTCTGCCGCCATCGCACCGGAGGTCTCCGCGATGCCGATCGGACCGCGCAGGTTGCAGGAGCTGATCGCGCCGGTGATGATGTGCCACAGGCCCGACAGGCTGGTTGTGGCGATGAACCAGGTGCGGTCCACACCGAGGCCGAGCGCCTCGAAGACGCCGGGGCGCCGGGTCTCGGTCTCGAACACCATGCCGCCGGTGAGGCCGATCAGCCAGCGGGTCTCGAAGCCGCCGCCGGCCACGGGCAGATCGACGCTCCGCGGCGTCAGGGCCACATCGAAGGTCTCGCCATCGCGCCAGACCTCCAGAAGCAGTGGCCGGCCTTCGGACTCCGCCACGCGATCGCGCAGTTCGCGGAACGCGGCGACCGGCTCGCCGTCGATCGACAGCACGAGGTCGCCGGGACGCATGTCCACGTCGCGGGCGGCCGACTGCGGCTGGACGGCGTCGGCCAGCGGCGGGAAGGGATAGGGGCCCATGATATCGCGCGGCACGCCGTCCCGCTCGACCTCATAGCGCAGGGTCGGCGCCGGCTCGATCTCGTCGACCACCCGCATGAAGCTCGCCATGTCGGGGGTCTCGACGCCCTCGACGGCGAGGATCAGGTCACCCTCGCGCAACTCGGTTTCCTCGACCTCCGGCAGGGGCTTGAGCGAGCCGACGACGGGCCGGTCGACCCCAACGCCCTGCACTAGGAAGAAGCCGGCGAAGACCAGGATCGACAGGGCGAAATTGAAGAGCGGGCCGGCAGCGACAGTGGCCGAGCGCGCCCAGAGCGGCGCCCCGTGCATGGTGTGGCGCCGCTGCTCGGCCTGCATCCGGTCGACCTCGGCCGATTTCCCCGAGGAGGCCGCATCCGAATCGCCGAGGAACTTCACGTATCCGCCCAGTGGAAGTGCTGCGACCTGCCAGCGCGTGCCGCGTCGGTCCATGCGGCTCAGCAGGACCGGGCCGAAGCCGATCGAGAACACCTCGGCATGGATCCCCGACCAGCGCCCCACGATGTAATGGCCGTATTCATGCACGGCCACGATGATCGACAGCGCCACGATGAAGGCGAGGATCGTGAAGGCAAGGCCCCCGAAGGACGGGATCAGGCCGAAGATATCCAAGGAGTTCGATCCTTCCGTCAGCCCGCTGGGTCAGACCTGCGGGGTGTGCACCGCGGCACCGGCCGCGATCACCTGCCGTGCCGTCTCCCGGGCGAGATGGTCCATTTGCAGAACGGTATCAAGACTGTCCGGCGCATTTGTGAGATCGCCACGGCCGCCCAGCCGGTTGAGCGTTTCCTCGACCACCTCGGACATCTGCAGGAACGCGAGCCGTTCGGCGATGAAGGCGTCCAGCGCGGTCTCCTTGGCTGCGTTGAAGGCCGCTCCGGCAAGCCCGCGGGTCTCCATCACCTCGCGCGCCAGCCGGAGCGCGGGGAAGCGCGCCTCGTCCGGCGCCTCGAAGGTCAGGCTGCCGAGCCGCGCCAGATCCAGCCGTTCCACCGGGGTCTCGCGCCGCTCGGGCCAGTTCAGCGCATAGCCGATCGCGTGCCGCATGTCGGCGGGGCCGAGATGCGCCATCAGCCCCCCGTCGGTGAAGCCGACCAGCGCGTGCACGATCGACTGCGGATGCACCACGGCCTCGATACGCTCGGGCGCAATTCCGAAGAACTCTCGTGTCTCAATGAGTTCCAGAGCCTTGTTGAAAAGCGAGGCGCTGTCGATCGAGATCCTGAGACCCATCGACCAGTTCGGGTGCGCGCGGGCCTCGGCCACCGTGGCGGCGGC
>PUNI01000365.1 GCA_003551745.1 Paracoccaceae bacterium
CAGCTGGGAGGAGGCGGGCGTTTACGACCGGATGATGAAGCGGATCGGGCGCGACGGGCGTGTCGCCGGCTGCACCACCCTGGAGGAGGTGAAGGCGCGCTATGCCCGCGTTGACCGCATCTTCGCCGAGATCAGCAGCACCGGGCGGCTCAGGACGCCGGCCGAACTGGGCAAGCCCGCCTTCCGCGGCGCCGATCTGACCGTGATCCACATCGCCCGCGACGGCCGCCTGATCCACCGGGGCGGCGGAGGGCACCGGCTCTGCCTCGCGATCATCGCGGGCCTGCCCGTGATCCCCGCCCAGATCGGCTTCGTGCACCCTGACGCCCTGCCCTTCTGGCGCGACCGGCTGGCCGGCCTGCGGCCCGCTTGCGCGGGGTCAGGCCATGACGTAACAGGCGCCGCGGAACGGGACGGGGCGCGCGGCGATGTCGCTTCTGGTGATGAAGTTCGGCGGCACCTCGGTGGCCGATCTGGCGCGCATCCGCAGCGCGGCACGTAAGGTCGAGGCCGAGGTCGCCCGCGGCCATGACGTGATCGTGGCGGTCTCGGCGATGGCCGGCAAGACCAATGAACTGGTCGGCTGGGTCGATTCCATCTCAACCCTCTACGATGCCCGGGAATACGACGCCGTGGTCTCTTCGGGCGAGAACGTCACCGCGGGGCTGATGGCGCTGACGCTGCAGGAGATGGGCATCCCGGCCCGCAGCTGGCAGGGCTGGCAGGTTCCACTGCGGACCACGTCGGCCCATGGCGCCGCCCGGATCGAGGAAATCGGGCGCGCCAACATCGACGCCAAGTTCGCCGAGGGCATGAAGGTGGCGGTGGTGGCGGGCTTTCAGGGCATCAGCCCCGAGGGCCGGATCACCACGCTGGGCCGGGGCGGGTCGGACACCACCGCGGTGGCCTTCGCCGCGGCATTCGGGGCGATCCGCTGCGACATCTACACCGACGTCGACGGTGTCTACACCACCGATCCTCGGATCAGCCGCAAGGCGCGGCGGCTCGAGCGCATCGCCTTCGAGGAGATGCTGGAACTCGCCAGCCTGGGCGCGAAGGTGCTGCAGACCCGGTCGGTCGAACTCGCCATGCGCTACAACGTGCCCCTGCGGGTGCTGTCGTCCTTCGACGACAGCGACGCGCAGTCCGGGACCATCGTCTGCGCCGAGGAGGACATCATGGAAAGCAAGGTGGTCGCGGGCGTGGCCCATTCGCGCGACGAGGCGAAATTGACCCTCACCGCGGTGCAGGACCGCCCCGGCATCGCGGCGGCGATCTTCGGCCCGCTGTCCGAGGCCGGGGTGAACGTGGACATGATCGTGCAGAACATCTCCGAGCACGGGCGCACCGACATGACCTTCTCCTGCCCGACCGACCAGCTGGCCCGGGCCGAACGCGCGATGCGCGCCGCCCGCGACGCAGGCGGCATCGCCTTCGAGGACGTCCTCGCGGACACCGAGGTCGCCAAGGTCTCGGTGGTCGGCATCGGCATGCGCAGCCACGCCGGCGTCGCATCGCGCATGTTCAAGGCGCTGGCCGATGAAGGGATCAACATCAAGGTCATCACCACCAGCGAGATCAAGATCTCGGTGCTGATTGACCGGAAATACATGGAACTCGCGGTGCAGGCGCTCCATGATGCCTTCGAGTTGCACAAAGCCGGATAGCGCTCGCGCCGGCACCGGGGGGCCGTGATGCCCGAACGACGGGAAACGGAAAGCCGCAAGCTGTTACGCCGGCTGCGCGATACGCTCGCCGAGCCGTTGTCGGGGCCCGGTGCGGGGCAGATGCGGCTGGACCGGATCGTCGGGCTGATCGCCGAGTCGATCGGCACCGAGGTCTGCTCGATCTACCTCTTCCGCGACCGCGACACCCTGGAACTCTGCGCCACCGAGGGTCTGAACCCCGAGGCGGTGCACCAGACCCGGCTGAAGCTCGGCGAGGGGCTGGTCGGCCGCGTTGCCCGCGCGGCGCGCCCGCTCAACACCGGCGACGCGCCGGCCGAGCCGGGCTATCGCTTCATGCCTGAGACGGGCGAGGAAGTGTTCTCCGCCTTCCTCGGCGTGCCAATCCAGCGGCTGGGCGAACGTCTCGGCGTGCTGGTGGTGCAGTCGCGCGCCGCCCGCGAGTTCTCCGACGACGAGATCTATGCGCTCGAGGTGGTGGCGATGGTGCTGGCCGAGATGGCCGAACTGGGCGCCTTCGTCGGCGAGGGCGCAGCGCTGCGCCGCCCGCACCAGCAGCCGGTGATGTTCCGGGGAAGCTCGGCGCAGGAGGGCGCGGCCGAGGGCCATGTCTGGCTGCACGAGCCGCGCGTGGTGATCACGAATCCGGTGGCCGACGATCCGAAGGCCGAGACGGTGCGGCTGCGCGACGCGATCGACCGGCTTCGGGTATCGGTGGACGAGATGCTGAGCATGGCCACCGAGATCGACAAGGACCATGCCGAGGTGCTCCACGCCTACCGCATGTTCGCACATTCCCGCGGCTGGCTGCGGAGGATGGAGGAGGACATCGCCCGCGGCCTGTCGGCGGAGGCGGCGGTGGAGAAGGAGCAGTCGGCCGCCCGCGCCCGGCTGGAGCAGGTGCCCGACCCCTATCTGCGCGAACGGCTGCACGATCTCGACGACCTGTCCAACCGGCTTCTGCGCATGCTCACCGGGCAGGGCGACAACACCGGCGCCGAAATGCCCCGGAACCCGGTGCTGGTGGCCCGCCACATCGGTCCGGGCGAGCTGCTGGAATATGGCCGCAGGATCCGCGCCGTGGTGCTGGAGGAAGGCTCGGTGGGCAGCCATGCAGCCGTGGTGGCGCGCGCGCTGGCGATCCCGCTGGTGATCCAGGCCCAGCGCATCACCGCCGAGGCGCTCAACGGCGATCTCATCCTCGTCGATGGCACCGAAGGCGTCGTGCATCTGCGTCCGGAGGAAAGCATCACCACCGCGTTCCGCGACAAGATGGCCATGCAGGCCGAGGCGCAGGAGCGCTATGCCGGCCTGCGAGACCAGCCGGCCCGCGCCCGCTGCGGCACGGTCATCGGCCTGCACATGAACGCAGGGCTGATGGCCGACCTGCCGTCACTGGAGGGTTCGGGCGCCGAGGGCGTGGGGCTGTTCCGCACCGAGCTGCAGTTCCTTCTGCGCAACAAGATGCCGAAGCGGGGAGAGCTCGCCGCCATCTATGCCCGGGTGATGGACGCCGCGCAGGGCAAGCGGGTGGCCTTCCGCACCCTCGACATAGGCTCGGACAAGGTCCTGCCCTACATGAAGCCGCAGGACGAGCCCAATCCGGCGATGGGCTGGCGCGCGATCCGGGTGGGCCTCGACAAGCCGGGCGTGATGCGGATGCAGCTGCAGGCGCTGATCCGCGCCGCTGCCGGCCGTCCGCTGACGGTGATGTTTCCGCTGGTGGCCACGACCGAGGAGTTCCTGGCCGCACGCGATCATCTGCTGCGCGAGTTGGAGCGCGAGGACCGGCTCGGTCATGTGCTGCCCAAGCGGCTGGAGGTGGGCGCGATGCTGGAGACCCCCAGCCTCGCCTTCGCGCCGCGACGGTTCTTCGAGGCGGTGGATTTCCTCTCGGTGGGCGGCAACGATCTCAAGCAGTTCTTCTTTGCCGCCGACCGCGAGAACGAGAGGGTGCGGCGGCGCTACGATGTTCTCAGCCTCGGCTACCTCGATTTCCTGCAACGGGTTGTGGAGCGCTGCGGCGACGCCGGCCGGCCGGTGAGCTTCTGCGGCGAGGACGCCGGGCGGCCGGTGGAGGCGCTGTGCTTCGCGGCGATCGGCTTCCGCACGCTGTCCATGCGCCCCGCCTCCATCGGGCCGGTGAAGCATCTGTTGCGCCGCGCGAATCTGCGCGAGGCCCGCGCGGTGATCGACGAGGCACGGGCGGCAGGCGTCGACAGCGTGCGGCCGTCGATGATCCACTGGCTGGCAGGGCTGCCGGAAGCCGTGCCGGCCTGAGCCGAAGCCACGCCATGCGCCGACCCTTGCGGCACCGGGCGTTACGGCCTGGCGAAGCGCGCTCTTGTCTCCGGCTTCGCCACGCCTTAGCTGATCGCGCACGTCACGAGTGCATATTTGGGGGGCTTCATGCCGGTGGTTGTCGTCGAGTCTCCGGCCAAGGCCAAGACAATCAACAAGTATCTCGGCAGCGACTATACCGTGCTCGCCTCCTACGGTCATGTGCGCGACCTGCCCTCCAAGGACGGCTCTGTCGATCCCGACCACGGCTTCGACATGAAATGGGAGGTCGCGGCGGACAGCCGCAAGCACCTGAAGGCCATCTCCGAGGCACTGAAATCCGACCCCGAACTGATCCTCGCCACCGACCCCGACCGCGAGGGCGAGGCGATTAGCTGGCACCTGACCGAGGCGCTCGCGAGGTCGCGCGCGCTCAAGAAGGACACCCCGGTGCGGCGCGTCGTCTTCAACGCGATCACCAAATCCGCCGTCACCGAGGCCATGAAGGCGCCCCGGGACGTCGACATGGAACTGGTGCGCGCCTATCTGGCCCGCCGCGCGCTCGACTATCTGGTCGGCTTCAACCTGTCGCCGGTGCTGTGGCGCAAGTTGCCCGGGGCGAAATCGGCCGGGCGCGTGCAGTCGGTCGCCCTGCGGCTGATCGTCGAGCGCGAGATGGAGATCGAGACCTTCCGGCCGCGGGAATACTGGCAGGTCGCAGCCACGCTCGCCACCCCGCGGGGCCAGACCTACGAGGCGCGACTCGTCACGCTGGCCGGCAGCAGGCTCGACCGTTTCGACATCCCCAACCGCGAGAAGGCCGAGATCGCGGTTCAGGCCGTCACCTCGCGCCCGCTCACCGTCACGAGTGTCGAGGCAAAGCCCGCCAGCCGCAACCCCGCCGCTCCCTTCATGACCTCCACCCTGCAGCAGGAGGCCAGCCGCAAGTTCGGGATGGGCGCGCGGCAGACGATGAACGCCGCGCAGCGGCTCTACGAGGCCGGGCACATCACCTACATGCGGACCGACGGCATCGACATGGCGCCCGAGGCGGTGATGGCCGCCCGCGATGCGATCCGCGACTTCTACGGGGGCGGCTACCTCCCCGACAGCCCTCGGATGTACAAGAACAAGGCCAAGAACGCGCAGGAAGCGCACGAGTGCATCCGCCCCACCGACATGCGCGCCCGTCCCGAGAGCCTGAAGCTGCATGACGCCGACCAGCGGCGGCTCTACGAGCTGATCTGGAAGCGCACCATCGCCTGCCAGATGGCCGGCGCGCGGCTGGAGCGCACGCCCATCGACATCCTCAGCCGCGACGGCGAGGTCGGCCTGCGGGCCACCGGGCAGGTGATCCTCTTCGACGGGTTCCTCAAGG
>PUNI01000484.1 GCA_003551745.1 Paracoccaceae bacterium
AACTCCCGGGCGTCGGACAGAGGCTCATCGGCTCGCGTCACCGCGACGGCGGCCTTGATGTGCGAGACGGTGTCGTGCCGCCGCCGCACCTCTTCCTCGGCGAACTCGCTGTCGGCCTGGCGCAGCAGCCGCTCCACCGAGGCGTCATCCGCGAGCGAGTCGCTCTCCAGAATCGCCCTGCCGTTGGCTTCGCGCCGGCGCGGCATCTCGCCTTGCGCCCCGGGCCCGGTTTCTGGCGCCTCGGCTGCCCGCATCGCAGCGGCACGGGTGCCTGCGTCTGGCGCATCCTCGTCCGGTTCGCCCCAATCGTTCTCGGTGTCCTCCGCCGCTTCAGCCGGCGCCGCAGTCTCGACGTTTTCCAGCTCGAAACCGAAGCCGCTGACATCCACGCTGTCCCAGTCATCACCTGCAGGAGCGGCCTTGGTATGCTCGGCGCGGGGCGCGGCATCTTCCGGGTGAAGCGACTCGGCTGCCGGCCTGTGAAGATCGGCGTGCCCGGCGTCGTCGCCTGCGGGCGCGTGCTGCTCCGCATCCGGCGCTGTTGCATCCGGGCCGGCCGTTGCATCGGCCTCGTCCTCCAACAGTGCCTCCGCCGCCGTCCAGGCCAGCGGCTCCGGCCCGGCGGCATCTTCGTCGTTTGCCAATGGCGCCTCGTCGGCGGACGGCACCGGTCCGTCGGTCACATCCGTGCTGGCCGCGCCTTCGTCTGCGCGTTCGTCCGCGAGCAGGGAGACGAGCGCTTCGTCCGACGGCGCCGTCTCGATGGAGCGGGGCGGGACTCCGGCCGCGGCGGCCCTACCTTTGCCGTCGCCGTCCGCGCCGGTTTCCTCCGCAAGGACGGGTTCGGCAAGGTCTGCCAGGGCGGTCTCCACGCGCGGGGCGATGCGGTCCGGTGCATTCGCCGCGGCGCGCAGCGCGCTGTCCTCGTCGAACAGGCCCGCCTCCGGAGACGCTTCGGAGGCAGGCTCCTCTGCCCGGTCATGCTCCGCAGACAATGGGGCCAGACCGGCCTGACCCGGCGCTTCGCGGTCGCCCTCCTCGGGCAGCGGTGCTGTTTGCGACGCCTCGTCCGCGCCATCGAGCGCCCAATCTCTGAGCACACGCAGACGCCCCAGGTGCGGCAGTCTGGGGGTGGTGATGTCCTCCGGCGGTTCTTCGGTATCGATGTCTTCGGGCGGCTCTGGGCTCTCGGCGGGCGCCGATGCGTCTACGACGGATGCAGCTATGGGCGCCGGGTCCATCTCTGCCGCGGGCGGGTGGGACTCGGAGACGACTTGACGCAGGGCTTCGGGCAGTTCGGCAGGCTCCGGGGCTGGAGGGGGCGCTGGCGCGCCGCCGTGATGCTCGGGCGCCTGCATCTCCTCTAACGGGCTGTCCGGTGCCATGGACAGCGGTTCGGTCTCGGACGCGCGCGCAGCGAAGCTGACGGTCGCAGCGGCCGGCGCTGCCTCGTCCTCCTCGGTGGCGTCGTGCGTATCCTCTCCCGCATCGGGTGTCGCCGCTGCGGGCTCCGCAGCCGGGGCGGGCTCGGCGCCGGTCTGGATTGTTGGCGCCTCCGGGGTCGGCGCCGATCCGGTGACCGTGTGCGCAGGATAGGTGTAGCCGCCCAGCATCCCCGAGAGATTGACCGGCAGCGCGCCGGCCACGCCCGGGTCGGGCGCGGCCTCGGTCTGGCGCAGCACGATGCCGCTGTCCTCGACCCGCGCCTCGACACGCCGCCGCACCTCCCGCTCGGCGATGCGATGCAGCATCTCCATGTCGGGCGTCGGCGGCTCGGCGCCGAAATACCGGTCCTCCGCGGCGAGGTTTCGGAAATACTCGGCGATGGCCTTCATCGCCCCGAACGGCTCCTCGAACCCCTCCAGCGTGCAGGAGAAGGTCCCGTAGGAGACCGTGAGGATCTTGCCCGAACCGACCATGCGACGCCTATTCCCCGAGGTGCTGTGCAGACACGCCCGGCACGGTGGCACCGAGTCGGAACCAATCCATGAACAGGGCAAGGTGATTTCGCGGTGGAACTGTGGCGATCATTGTCTTCCATTGCCTCAATCGCCATGGATAGCACGATGCAGGCCGCGATTGTCCAGTCGGACGCCGGTGTCACGCTGGTGGGCGGGGGCGACGTGGCCCCTGGCGCGCTGGCGCGCGCGCTCGAAAGGGCGCCGCGGCTGGTGGCTGCCGACAGTGGCGCCGACCGCGCATTGGCAGCGGGGCACAGGCCCGAGGCGGTGATCGGCGATCTCGATTCGCTGAGCCCGGCGGCCCGGGTGCAGCTGGGTGCGGCGCGGCTGCACCGGATCGCCGAGCAGGAGACCACCGATTTCGACAAGGCGCTGCGGTCGATCGTGGCGCCCTTCGTGCTGGCGGTGGGCTTCACCGGCCCGCGGCTCGACCACACGCTCGGGGTGTTCAATGCGCTGGCCCGTCATCCCGATCGGCGCTGCCTGGTGCTGGGCGCGCAGGATGTCTGCTTCCTCGCGCCGCATGATCTGGCGCTGCAACTGGTGCCCGGCACCCGGCTGTCGCTCTTTCCCCTCGGCGCGGTCAGCGGAACCAGCGAGGGGTTGCGCTGGCCGATCGGCGGGATCGGCTTCGCGCCGGCGGGATTGACCGGCCTGTCGAACGAGGTCAGCGCGCCGCAGGTCCGGCTGCGGCTGTCGGCGCGGCGGATGCTGGTGATGCTGCCGGCGGAGGCACTGGATGCGGCGCTGGCGGGGCTGGGCCCGGGCTGAGGCCCAGCCGGCGCTCGCGGTGCAGGATGTAGAGCCCGGCGGCGCAGATCACCGCGATTCCGGAAAGCGCCAGCGCGTCGGGGAAATCGCGGAAGATGACCCAGCCCACCGCGACGGTCACGGGAAGTTCCATGTACTGGATCGGGGCAAGCGTCGAGGCCGGGGCGAACCGCAGCGACAGGGTCATGATCAGATGCGCCAGCGTGCCCAGCACCCCGATGGCGAGGATCAGCCCCCAGATGCCGGCGTCGGGGATCACTGGCGTCAGCGCCGGTATGCCGAGCACCGGGCCGGCGGCGAGGAACGGCGCGAGCATCGGCAGGGCGATCAGGCCGCCCGTGACCTGCAGGGAGAGCGGGTCACAGGCCTTGGCGATGCGGCGCGTGATCAGCATGAAGCCGGTGAAGAAGACCGCCGTCAGCAAGGGCAGCAGCACGACCCAGCCGGCCTCGGCGAAGCTGGGCTGGATCACCAGCAGCGTGCCGGCGAAGCCCGCCGCGCAGGCGGCGAGGCGGCGCGGGCCTGCCGTCTCGCCCATAAAGGCCCAGGCGACCAGCAGCATCAGGAAGGGCTGCACGAAGACGATCGCCATGGTCTCGGCGAGCGGCATCACCGCCAGCGCGGCGAGGAGCGCCGCGAAGGCCGCGACATGCAGCGCGCTGCGCAGCGCGACGAGGCCGAGAAGCCTGGACGGCAGGCGCAGGCTGCGGCCCGTGGCCCAGACCAGCGGGGCGAGCAGGATCGCTCCGATCAGGAACCGCAGGGCGATGATCTGCAGCACCGGAAGGTATTCCGTGGCGAGCTTGGAGAGCCCGTCGGAGACCGGCACCAGGATGCAGAAGGCAAGCATCAGCAGGATGCCCAGAAGCGGTCGGTCGGCGGTCATTGCGCGAGGCTATTCACCGATGGCGGCGCTGTCCATCTCGGCGCCGGGCAGCCTGCGGGACGGGCGCTCCCACCCGCCCGCCCCGCGCCCGTCCCGCCGGCTGGGCAGGGCAGGGCCTCAGCGTGCGAGCACCGGCGTTTCTTGCACCAGGGTCGGGGCGGCGGCCTCGCGCACCACGAAGCTTGCCACATCCGCGCGCGGGATCAGCCCGTTGCGCCACTCGGCCTGTGTGCGCAGCACCCGGTAGCGGCCGCCGCCGCGGCCGTGGGTGAGGATCGTCGGCCGCACGATCAGCCAGTCGAGCGTACTGGCCCGGATCAGCTCCTCCTGACGGGTCTTGTCATCGTAGGCGCGCCCGAGCGCGAGGCGATGCGCGAGCCGCTCGGGCAGGCTCAGCGCCGCCTGGCTGTCGCCGGCGCCGAAGCCGGTGACGGCCACCAGCCGGCGCACGCCCGTGGCCTCCATCGCCGCGATCACGGCGCGGGTGCTGTCGGAGAACAGGCTGACCGGCAGGAGCGTGCGCCGCAGGCTGGGTTTCAGGCCCACCGTGAGGATGACCCCGTCGATCCCGTCGAGGGCCCGTGCGACCGCCTCGGCATCGGTCGCGTCGGCGGCAACAGGCTCGAACTCCGGCCCGGCCCCGTCGATTGGCTTGGCGGAGCGGCTGAGGCCGCGCACGCGGTGCCCTTCCTGCAAGGCGATGCGCACGGCATGCCGGCCGATGCCGCCGCTTGCACCGATGATCAGAAGATGCGCCATCTCCGCCTCCCACCGAACCCTCCTGCGAAGCTGTGGCGGTCGTGGCGCCGGACAAGCCCGTGACAAGCCCGTGACATGCCCGTGACATGCCCGCGGGCGGCCGGGCCCCTCCGCTGTCCGGTCCCCGACCGCCAGGGCGGCCGGGCCGCCTCAGCAATTGGGCACGTTGACGGCGAGCCCGCCCAGAGCGGTTTCCTTGTACTTGTGGCTCATGTCGGCGCCGGTCTGGCGCAGGGTCTCTATGCAGGCGTCGAGGGGGACGAAATGGCTGCCGCCCCCGCGCAGGGCGAGGCTCGCCGCCGAGACCGCCTTGATCGCACCCAGCCCGTTGCGCTCGATGCAGGGCACCTGCACGAGACCCTTCACCGGATCGCAGGTCATGCCCAGGTGATGCTCCAGCGCGATCTCGGCGGCATTCTCGACCTGCGCTGGACTGCCGCCCAGCACCTCCGCCAGGCCGGCGGCGGCCATGGCCGCGGCGGCGCCGACCTCGGCTTGACAGCCGCATTCGGCGCCCGAGATCGAGGCGTTGTGTTTGACGAGCCCGCCGATGGCGGCGGCCGTCAGCAGGAAATCGCCCAGCCGCGCCCGGCTGGCCCCCGGCACATGGTCGAGCCAGTAGCGGATCACCGCCGGCACCACGCCCGCCGCGCCGTTGGTGGGCGCCGTCACCACCCGCCCGCCGGCGGCGTTCTCCTCGTTCACCGCCATCGCATAGGTGCTGATCCAGTCGTTGATCGTGTGCGGGGCGGTCAGGTTGCGCCCGGCCTCGGCCTTGAGCTTGGCATGGATGGCGGCGGCCCGGCGCTGCACCCTCAGCCCGCCGGGCAGGGTGCCTTCGGTGTCCAGTCCGCGGTCGATGCAGGCCGTCATCACCTCCCAGATCCGCGTCAGCCCGGCATCGAGGTCCGCCGCACGGCGGCGGGTCAGTTCGTTGGCGCGCTTCATCGCTGCGATCGATAGC
>PUNI01000421.1 GCA_003551745.1 Paracoccaceae bacterium
AGGGTCAGCGCCCCGCCCATGAAGAGCGCGAGGATCAGCAGGATGAACATGCCGCGGTCCGGGTCCATCGCGAAGGCATGCACGCTGGTCAGGAGGCCCGAGCGCACGATGAAGGTGCCGATCAGCGAGAAGCCGAAGGCGAGGATGGCGAGCAGGATCGTCCAGGTCTTCAGGGCCTCGCGCTTCTCCACCACGATGGCCGAGTGCAGAAGCGCGGTGGCGAAGAGCCAGGGCATCAGGGATGCGTTCTCGACCGGATCCCAGAACCAGAAGCCGCCCCAGCCCAGCTCGTAATAGGCCCACCAGGAGCCGAGGCCGATGCCGATGGTCAGAAACACCCAGGCCGCCAGCGTCCATGGCCGCACCCAGCGGCCCCAGGCCGCGTCCACCCGGCCTTCCAGCAGCGCGGCGACGGCGAAGGAAAAGGCCATCGAGAGCCCGACATAGCCGAGATAGAGGAAGGGCGGATGCAGCGCGAGGCCCGGATCCTGCAGGAGCGGGTTGAGGTCGCGCCCGTCCATCGGCGGGATCGCCATCCGGTCGAAGGGGTTGGAGGTGAAGAGGGTGAAGGCGATGAAGGCCGCGGTGATCGACGACTGCACCGCCAGCACCCGGGCCCGCAGCGTCTCGCGCAGCTGGCTGCCGAACCAGGCCGCGCAGGCGCCGAAGAGGGTGAGGATCAGCACCCACAGGAGCAGCGAGCCCTCGTGGTTCCCCCAGACCCCGGAGATCTTGTAGATCATCGGCTTGGCGGTGTGGGAGTTCGCCACCACCAGTGCCACGGAGAAGTCGGAGACCACGAAGGCATAGGTGAGTGCGGCGAAGGAGAAGGCGACGAGCAGGAACTGCGCGGTTGCCATCGGGTGGGCCGCCCGCATCCAGCTGCCCCAGCCCCTCTCGGCGCCCACCAGCGGCACCACCGCCTGCACCAGTGCGACTGCGAAGGCGAGAACCAGCGCGAAATGGCCAAGCTCGACGATCATCTACCAACCCCTGTCATCTGCCGGCCGTGATCCGGGCTGTCACCTGTCGGCGCGTGCGGCCCCGGCCGGGCCGGCGGCGCGCCCGGCGGCTCAGTACCCGGCCTGCTCGGCCCCGTCTTCCATCCAGTGACCCTGCCGCTTGAGCGCATCGGCCACCTCGCGCGGCATGTAGGTCTCGTCGTGCTTGGCCAGGATTTCGTGGGCGCGGAACACCCCGTTCTCGAAGCGGCCGGTGCCGACCATCCCCTCGCCCTCGGCGAAGAGATCCGGCAGCACGCCCGCGAACACCACCGGCACGTCGGCGCCGCCGTCGGTGACGACGAAGCGCACCTCGTAGCCGTCGCCGCGCACGATGCTGCCCGGCGCGACGAGGCCGCCGAGGCGGAAGGTCTCGGTCGGGGCGGGCGGTTCGGCGAGGATGTCGGAGGGCGAGCGGAAGAAGTTGATGCCGTCGCGCATGGCGTATCCGATCAGCGCCGTGGACAGCGCGAGGGCGACCATTGCGAGGACCACGATCTGGATCCGGCGTTGTTTCTTTAGGTTCTTCATCGTCTCCTACGGAAAGACCGGCGGCAGTGTCAGCCCGGCGGTCTCCTCCGCTCCCAGCATCAGGTTCGCGTTCTGCACCGCCTGCCCGGAAGAGCCCTTGGTGAGGTTGTCGAGAACCACCATCACCACCGCCCGACCCGGCATTCGGTCGGCCACGACGCCAATATGCACATAATTGGACCCGCGCACATGCCTGGTCGACGGGAGTGCGCCAAAAGGCAGCACGTGCAGGAAGAATTCCAGATCATATCGGCGTGAAAGGGTGGCGTGCACCGCCTCCGGATCGCCGTCGACATAGATGGTGGCGAGGACGCCCCGGTTCATCGGGCTCAGATGCGGCGTGAACTGCACTTGCACGGCCCGGCCGGCGGCCCGGGTGAACTCCTGGTCGAACTCGCCCAGATGGCGGTGGGTGCCGCCGGCGGCATAGGGATGCGTGCCCTCGGAGAGCTCGGCATGGAGCAGGTTCTCCTTCAGCGCACGGCCGGCGCCGGAGACCCCGGCCTTGAGGTCGATCACGATCCGGTCGGGATCGATCACGCCCTCCTCCAGCAGCGGGCGGATGCCATAGATGCCGGCCGCTGCATTGCAACCGGTACCGGCGACGAGGCGCGCGGCCTCGATGTCGTTGCGGTAGAATTCGGTCAGGCCATAGACGGCCTCGGCCTGCAGCTCGGGCGCCGCATGGGGCTGGCCGTACCACTTCGCGTATTCGGCCGGATCGCGCAGCCGGAAGTCGGCCGAGAGATCGACGACGCGCAGCTTGCCGGGCAGCGCCTTGACGACGGCCTGGCTGGTGGCGTGCGGCAGGGCGCAGAACACCAGATCGACACGGTCGAGGGCCATGTCCTCGATCCTCTGCAGCCGTGGCAGGCCCATCGGGGCGAGGTGCGGGAACACCGCGCCCATCTCCATCCCCGCCTTGCGCTCGCCCGAGAGCCCGACGATCTCCATGGTGGGGTGAGTGGCGATCAGACGCACGAGTTCCGCGCCGGTGTAGCCACTGGCGCCGAGGACCGCGATCCGGTGGAGCGTCATGGCGGCTGTCCCCCTGCCCGTCCGTGCGGCGGGTCTAGGGGCATTCGCCCGGCGGTGCAATGGCGCTGGCGGGCGGAGGGACGTCGGCGGCGCAGGGCTGCGGGCCCTCGGCTGCGGCCTGCGGCCGGGGCCGGTCGGGGCCGATCAGGGCGCGGCGGCGAAGGCGGCGGCCGCCGCCGGGTGCAGGGTGGCGGTCAGCCCGTCCCGCGCCATCGCAGCCGGATCGAGGCCGTCCAGCAGGGGCTCGCGGAGGCTGAGCTCCGGCAGCGCCGACAGCGCCGTGGCCACCATCGCCTCGACCACCGCGTCGGGCGTGTCGGCGCGCGCGACGAGCGTGGCCTTCACGCCGATCGTGGTGATGTCATGGGTGAGCTGGGGATAGGCCGCCAGCGGGATGCGCGCGGGCACGAAGCCCTCCTCGGCGGCCACCAGGCCGGCAGCCCCGGCTCCCGTGAGATCAGCGATGGCGACATCGCAGGCGTCCAGCGCCTCGGCGATGGACGCGCTCGGATGCCCGGTGACGAGGATGGTGGCGTCGAGCCGGCCCGCGCAGAGCTCGGCCAGCGCGGGGCCGGCCTGCAGCTCGCGCAGCTCGGCGAAGGCGGAGGGATCGATGTCCTCGGCCTCCAGCAGCCGCACCGCCGTCGCATGGCGGCCCGAGGCGGGATGGCCGATATCGACCCGCCGGCCGGCGAGATCGGCCAGGCTCGCGATGCCGGCGTCGCGGCGCACGAGCAGCGTCACCGGCTCCGGGTAGAGCGCCAGGACGCTGCGCAACTCCTCCATCGGCGGATCGCCGGCGAAGAGCGCCGTGCCGTGCAGCGCATGCGCCTGCCAGTCGGACTGCACCAGTGCCATGTCGAGCTGCCGGTCGCGCAGGGCGAAGAGATTGTAGATCGAGCCCGGCGTCGGTTCGGGCGAGCAGCGCAACTCGCCCGGCGCCGCGGCATTGACCGCTGCGCACAGCGTGCTGATCACGCCGTAATAGCCGCCATCCAGCTCGCCGGTGCCGACCGAGAAGAAGGTCAGCGCCGGCGCCGGGCCCGAGGCCATGCAAAGGCCGGCCGCCACCGTCGCGATCAGCTCCCTGCGTCGCATCTGCCACCCCGTCTCCCGCCGGCGCAGGAAAACGGGGTGACAGGGCAAAGTAAAGCTTGATCTGCGCCGCCGGGCCCCTAGCCTGCGCCGAGGCGCTTTGGGCTGGGGGCCTTGGGCTGGGGGAGGGAAGGCTTGCCGCCGTTCGTTCACGATATCGAACCGACAGACCTGGCCGTGCTGTTCGCGGCCGTCTTCGTCGGCAGCATGATCCTCGGCATCCTTCTGGTCAAACCGATCCTGCGGCTCTTCGTGGGGCGGGGCGATCCCACCATCAACCAGTCGATCGGCTCCGCCACCGCAACCTTCAGCCTGTTCTATGCCTTGCTTGCCGGTCTGCTGACCGTGGCCGCCTATCAGAACCGCGAACGCATCCAGCAGCACATACTGGCCGAGGCGAACTCGGTGGGCGTGCTCTATGCCACGATGCAGGCCTACCCCGAGCCGACCCGCTCCGAGGTGCAGGCGATGCTGCGCGACTACGTGCTGTTCACCATCCACCGCGACTGGGAAGCGCATCGGACGGGAGATTACCTCAACGGCGGCACCAACCGCGCCGATGCGCTGAGCGCCAAGCTCGCCGGCTTCGTCCCCGACACGCCGGCGATGCAGGCGGTTCACGCCGAGACCCTGCGGGCGATGGGCGGCTTCATGACCGCCCGTCAGAACCGGCTGAGCGGAACCAACACGGGCATTCCCCCCGTCTTGTGGTATGCGGTGCTGGCCGGCGCCGTGCTGAACCTGCTTATCATCGCCCTCCTGCGGATGCGGCCGATCGCCCATATCCTGCTGGGCACGATCAGCGCCTTCTATCTTGGCGTGGTGCTGTTCGTGATCACCATCCTGGACGACCCGTTGCGCGGTACAGCCGGGCTCGAACCGGTCGCCTTCGAGCGGCTGTGGGAGCGGCAGATGCGCTGGGACGAGCAACTGGTCTGAGGGGGCGATGGCGGGGTTTTCGGTGCGCGAGGTCGAGGGCATGCGCCAGGTGCGCATCGCGCTCGACGAGGAGACGGTGCGCACCCGGCGCGGCGCGCTGTCGAACCTGCATGGCAACATCCGGGTGACCGCGCGGCTGCCCCGGCCGGGCGACCTGTTCCGGTCGATGTTCACCAACGAGGCGCGGGTGCGGCCCAGCTACAGCGGGACCGGCGTCATCAACCTGCAGCCCTCGCTCGGCGGCTATCACATGCTGGGGGTGGAGGATCAGCGCTGGGTTCTCGAGCCGGGCGTGTTCTGGGCCGCCGAGGAAGGGGTGCGGCTCGGCCTCTACCGCGAGCGCATCATCCCCAGCCTCTGGGCCGGCGACGGGCTTCTGGTCTGGAAGACGACCGTGGCGGGGCATGGGGACGTGGCGATCAACGCGCCGGGGCCGGTGGATGTCGTGTCGCTGGAGAACGAGGAGTTGCGTGTGCAGGGCCGGCTGGTGCTGGGCCGAACCGCGGGGCTGCGCTTCTCCTCGCGCCGGGCGAGCACCTTTTTCCGCTCCTTCCTCGTCGGGCAGCGGCGGCTGCGGGTGTTCTCCGGTACCGGCAAGGTGCTGGTCTGCTGGACGCCCTACTGGAACCACCACATGTATCAGCGCATGACCGGCGAGGACATCGAGGGCTCGCTGTTCGAATAGACGCCAGGGGAGGCGGCGACCGCCGTGCGCCGGCGGA
>PUNI01000260.1 GCA_003551745.1 Paracoccaceae bacterium
CAAGTCCGAGGCCGACAGCGACACCGATGCCGGTGGCGCCAAGGGCGGATCCGGCACCGGCACCGGTGGTGACGGCGGCGATGGCGATGCCGCATCGAACGCCACCAATGACGCGGACGCCACGGCCAAGGCAGGCAGTGATGACTTCGATCCGGGCCTTGCCTCGAACGAGGTCGACCAAAGTGCGCTCGGGGGCGCTTCCGAGGCCGCCGGCGGCGACGGCGGCGATGGCACCGGCACCGGCGGCTACGGGATGGGCGGCACCGCGACCGGCGGCGACGTGACCGGCGCGGCTGACGCTGAGGGCCAGGCCGATGCCAGCGGGGGTGAAGGTGGCAGCAACGCCGCCGACAGTTCCGCGGATGGCAGCGGCACCGGCACCGGGACCTCCGACGCCACGGCGGGCATGGGCGGCGCCAACACCGCCGACAGCGCCGCCGATGCGGCCGGGACCAACACCGGCATGGCCGATGCCACGGCCGGCATGGGCGGCAGCGCCGCGGCTGACAGCGCCGCGGATGGCACCGGCACCGGCAGCGGCACGTCGGATGCCATGGGCGGCAGCGCCAGCAACGACGCGGCGGCCGATTCCGCGGCGAACGGCGATGGCACGGGCGGCGCCGACTCGACCGGCGGCGCCGGCGGGCTGGCCGAGATCTTCGCGCAGGCCGATCTCGACGGCACGGCCGACTCGATGGCCGAGGCGATCGCCGGCTACGGCGGCAACAGCGCCTCGGAGGCCGATGCCACGAACACCTCCTCGGGGTCGGGCATGGTCGATGCCGATAGCGGCACCGGCGGTTACAGCAGCGCGACCGCGATGGCGGGCGATGGCGGCATGGGCACGGGCGGCATGGCTTCGCTCGGTGACGTCATGGGCGGCGCCGGAACCGGCGGCGCGGGCGGCACGGCCAGCACCGGCGCCGGCGGCAACGGCGGCGACGCCGGCAGCTGGGGCTCGGGCAATGGCGGCGACGGCCATGTCTCGGGCGAATCCTTCGCCTCGGCGGCCGCGCAGGTCACCACCTCGGCGTTCAACATGAATGTCGTGATGGGCGCCAACGTCCTGGGCAACGCGGTCGACATGACCGTGGTCGGCGGCTCGCTCACCTCCTCCTACGTGGGCGGCGACGACAATTGACGCGACACGGCCGGGGCCGGCCTTGCCGGCCCCTGAGACCAATGCCGGGGGCCGGCGTGGCCGGCCCCGGGCTCACCTTCGGGGCACGCCGCCATGATCGCGTTGGCCCCGGGTTTCGATGACTGGGATCGCTCATGGCCTTTGACCGGATCAGCGAGGAGATTGCCCATTTCATCGGAATGTTTCACCTCGAGGTCGAGGGGCACCGCCTGCGGCTCGAATACGAGGCCTTCTCGTTCCAGCGCAGCGCGGAGGCGCGGGTCTTCCCGGCCCCGCCGGATCTGAAACTCTCCGCGCCATTCGCGCTGAAAGGCTACGATCCCGGCCTGGCCTATCTGCGCCCGCCTTCCGAGCCTGTCCCCTTGCCCCTGAAGCCCGCGCCCGTCGAGCCGGGCGGGATCACGATGGCCGTAAGCTCCGGCCCCCTGCCGCCGCCGCCATCGCTGTCACCGCCGGACTCGCACGCCGCCGCCACCTTTGGCTGGACCACCGACGGCGGCTTCCTTCCGCCCCCCAGTTCGATCCTCATCGCGATCAGCCAGACGGCCGCGCTGGCGGACAACGACCTGCTTCTCTTCACCGGCGAGACCGCCTTCATCGACCCCGCCCAGTTGACCGCGGAGTTCCGCGAGCTGATCGCGGCCGCGCAAGCGCTCGCAGCCCCCGCGATCGAAGGCGAGGGGGTGGTGCCGCGCCTCGAGGCGATGCTCGATCTGGCCGCCGCCATCGCCGCCTTCGCCCCCGAAGACGCCCCCGCCGATGTCCAGCTCTTCCTGCGCGGCGAGGGGTTGCAGGGCACGTATCTCGACGGCCTGGAGCTCCTGCCCGCCCCGGACGGGGCGGAGGAGACCGCGCCGGCGGCGCAATTGCCCGCCTTCAAGGATCTCCTGCCTGCCCATCTGGCGGCGAAGCGGCCCGATCCCGAGGCCGAGGATGACCCCGGAAAGGACCCCTTCACCCTGCCGCGCGACCCGACCCCGGCGCCGGGGATCGAGCTTCCCGACATCGATCCGGGCCACAAGATCGTCACCGGCGGCAATCTCTCGGTCAACGAGGTCGGCATCTCCCAGGCCTGGGTCGATGCCCCCGTGATCGCGGTGGCGGGCGATGCGATCCGGCTCGACAGCATCGCCCAGGTCAACCTCCGCAAGGAGGCGCCGCCCTCCGCGCAGCCCTCGGTCGAGGCGCTGCCCTCGACCGCGCTGAACGCCCTCCACATCAAGACCGAAAGCGCGCCCGGCCCCGGTCCCGGTCCGGCCGGGCAGTTCCCGCACTCCTGGCATGTCGCGCGCGTCGAGGGCGACCTCGTCTCGGTCAACTGGATCCAGCAGCATGTCTTCGCCACCGATTTCGACCGCGCCGAAATCACCCTCTCGGCCGCCGCCACCTATATCTCGACCGGCGAGAATGTCGTGACCAACGCCGCCTGGCTGACCGAATTCGGCGCGCAGTACGATCTGATGCTGATCGGCGGCGACATGATCACGCTCAACCAGATCCACCAGATCAACGTGCTTTTCGATGTCGATGTGATCGGCGGCCTGCCCGAGGAGGGCGTCACGGTCAGCACCGGCGGCAACCTCCAGTACAACCTCGCCGAGATCAAGCAGACCGGGCGCGACGAGATGGTCGCGGTGCAGGCCAGCTTCCAGAAGGCCCTCGACGCGATGGCCGAGGGCAAGCGCGAGATCGCCCAGGAGGTGCTGAACGACGCCCGGTTCGAGGGCAAGACGGCGCTCAAGGTGCTGCAGGTCGAGGGCGACCTGATCAAGGCCAACATCATCGAGCAGAAGAACTATCTGGGCGATTCCGACCAGGTGCAGCTGATGCTCGACGATTTCCTGGCGGCGGGCGAGGAGATCACGCTGATCACCGGCTCCAACGCCCAGCTCAACGCCGCGCGGCTGCACGACGTCGGGCTCGATTCCGAGGTGATGGTGGCGGGCACCGCCTATAGCGACGCGCTGATCTACCAGGCCCAGCTCCTCGACCCCGAGGCCCCGCCGACCGGGGTCGCCCTCGCGCCGCTGGCCAGCGAGGCCGTCGCCTTCCTGTCCGAGGACATGATCGGCATCGAGCGCGACCTCGATCCCGCCGGCACTGTCACCGCCAAGGCCGCGACGACCGCGCCGGCCGACCATCCCGCAAACAGCGACGCGCTCTACGCGATCATGACCTGAACGAGAACCGGGGGACGAGGCGATGAAGGACCACAACCACGATCCGGTTCTGCGGCTGACCCCCGAGATGCGGATCGACCGGTCGAAATGGCCCGACCCGCCCGCCTGCCCGCCCGCAAATCCGCCCGTCGCCAGCCCATCCGTCGCGCGGCAGCGTCCGGCCCGCCCGCACGCCACCCTCGGCGCCACGCTCGAGGCGCGGGCGAACCAGCCGATCTACCGTCGCCCGCCGCCCTCGGGCGGCGACGGTGGTGGTGGCGGTGGTGGGGGGGCGACTTTCCACAAGCGCATCGGCCCCGAGGATTTCAACGCCCGCCTGCAGGAGGGCCGCCAGGCGGTCTGGCGCAACCTCTTCTTCGTGCTGGTCCTGACCTGCGCGACCAACATGCTGATCCTCGCCATTCCGATCTACCTCTTCCAGATCTCCGACCGGGTGCTGACCAGCCGCTCGACCGACACGCTGGTCATGCTGACCGTGGTGATCGCCGGCGCGGTGATCTTCTACGCGGTCTTCGACGCGATCCGCCGCTTCATCCTGATGCGCACCGCGGTCGAGGTCGCCGCCCAGCTCGGCGCGCCGGTCCTCAGCGCGGCGGCCCATGCCTCGCTGCACGGCACCGGGCGGGAATACCAGACGCTGGGCGATCTGCAGCAGGTGCGGCAGTTCCTCGTCTCGGGCACGCTGCTGGCCTTTCTCGACGTGCCCTTCGCGCCGCTCTTCATGCTGGTGATTTTCCTCATCCACCCGCATCTGGGCATGATCGTGGTCTGCACCTCGATCGCGCTTCTGGTCATCGCCATGATCAACCAGAAGGTCACCGAGCGCCCCTTCGCCGCGGCGAACCTCGCCCAGGCCAAGGCCAACCAGCATCTCGACTCGATGGCGCGCAACAGCCAGATCATCAACGCGCTCGCCATGATCCCCGAGGCCGTGACGATGTGGGGCCGCGA
The DNA here is from genome assembly GCA_003551745.1 of Paracoccaceae bacterium. Classification (GTDB taxonomy): domain Bacteria; phylum Pseudomonadota; class Alphaproteobacteria; order Rhodobacterales; family Rhodobacteraceae; genus Rhodobaculum. The sequence continues at coordinate 4,273 of PUNI01000260.1, forward strand.
CACCGCCGCCTCGCTCATCGCGCAGGTCCGCGCGCAGGACCGCAACATCGTCAGCGCCTCGATCTCGCGCGGGATCAGGCTTCTGACGCAGGTCGCGATGCTGGGCTGGGGGGCGTATCTGGCCATCGACGGGCAGATCACCGGCGGCATGGTCATCGCCGCCTCGATCATCGCCGGCCGCGCGCTGGCCCCCATCGAGGGCTCGATCGAGGGCTGGAACGCCTTTCTTCTGTCGCGCGCCGCCTATGGCCGGATCGCGGGGCTTCTGCGCAGCTCGAAGCTGCAGTTCGAACGCCTGCGCCTGCCCCGCCCCGAAGGCCGGCTCGATGTCGAACGCCTGCTCTACGTGCCCGGCGGCACCAAGCAGGTGGTCCTCAACGGCATCAGCTTTTCGCTCAATCCCGGCGAGACGCTCGCCGTGATCGGCAATTCGGGGGCGGGCAAGACGACGCTGGGCAAGATGCTGGTGGGCTCGATCCTGCCCACCTCGGGCAATGTCCGGCTGGACCTGATGGACCTGCGCAACTGGGATCCGCGCCAGCTGGGCGAGAACCTGGGCTACCTGCCGCAGGACGTGCAGCTCTTCCCCGGCTCGATCAAGGACAACATCGCCCGCATGCGCCAGGACGCCACCGACGAACAGGTCCACCAGGCCGCCGCCCTCGCCGATGTCCACGAGATGATCGCGCAGCTCCCGCAGGGCTACGAGACGGTCGTGGCCGCCGACGGAAGCCCGCTTTCGGGCGGGCAGAAGCAGCGCATCGCGCTGGCGCGCGCCTTCTTCGGCTCCCCGCGCCTCGTGGTGCTGGACGAGCCCAATTCGAATCTCGACACGGCGGGCGACAAGGCGCTGGCGCGGGCCATCGAACACGCCCGCAAGAACCGCATCACCGTCGTCGTCATCACCCAGAAACCCGCGCTGTTGAGCGCGGTGGACAAGATCATGGTGCTCGCCAACGGCGCGGTCGCGCTCTTCGGCACGCGCGACCGGGTGCTGGAACAGATCGGCGGGCAACGCCCGGCCGGTGGCACGGGCGGCGTTCCCG
>PUNI01000547.1 GCA_003551745.1 Paracoccaceae bacterium
ATGTCGCCTATCTGGCCAACCTGCCCGGGTTTACCGTGATGGCCGCGGCGGATGAGGCCGAGCTCATGCATATGGTCGCCACCGCCGCCGCCCATGACGCCGGGCCCATCGCCTTCCGCTTCCCCCGTGGCGAGGGCACCGGCGTCGACATGCCGGAGCGCGGCGTGCCGCTGGCGATCGGCCGCGGCCGGATCGTTCAGGAGGGTGCCGAGGTCGCCATCCTGTCCTTCGGCGCGCGACTCTCCGAGGTGCTCAAGGCCTGCGAGGCGCTGGCGGCACGGGGCATCACCCCCACCGTGGCCGACGCCCGCTTCGCCAAGCCGCTCGACCGCGGGCTGATCCTGCAACTCGCCGCCGATCACGCTGCGCTGATCACGGTCGAGGAAGGCGCGGTCGGCGGCTTCGGAAGTCATGTCGCGCAGCTGCTGGCCGAAGAGGGCGTGTTCGATCGCGGGCTGGCCTTCCGCGCGATGGTCCTTCCCGATGTCTTCATCGACCAGGCGAGCCCCGCCGAGATGTATGCCCAAGCCGGCCTCGACGCCGCCGCGATCGAGGCGAAGGTGCTGGCGCTGGCGCCGAGCGCGCGCAAGGGCCTGCGTCGCGCCTGACCGGGCGCGCGCGGCGGTAGCCACGCGCAGCCCGTCTGCTATGTTGATCATTTGACCGGATGCAGGAGGGTGCCATCGCGCTCCGAGAGGCAGAATTGGCCGAGATGAGGCTGGCGGAGGCGCCAGAGACAATCCTTGGCCCGATGCTGGCCGACGAGCCTGCCGTCATGGAGGGTCTGGTCGAGACGGCCGGGCTCGACGGTCTCGCACGGCAGCGGATCGTCGCCGAGGCGGCCCAGCTGGTGCGCCGGATCCGCAGCGGCAGCCGGCCCGGTCTGGCCGAGGCTTTCCTGGCCGAATACGGGCTCTCCACCGAGGAGGGCGTGGCGCTAATGTGCCTTGCCGAGGCGCTGTTGCGGGTGCCCGACGCCCCAACCATCGACGCGCTGATCGAGGACAAGATCGCCCCGTCCGACTGGGGCCGGCACCTCGGACACTCCGCCTCGTCGATGGTCAACGCGTCCACCTGGGCGCTGATGCTCACCGGCCGCGTGCTCAGCGACAGCGCGCCCGGGGTCGCCGGGCAGCTGCGCGCGGCGGTCAAGCGGCTGGGCGAGCCGGTGATCCGGGCGGCCGTGGGCCGGGCCATGCGCGAGCTGGGCGCGCAGTTCGTTCTGGGCGAGTGCATCGACAGCGCCATGGCGCGGGCCGCCGAGCTGGAGGCGCAGGGCTACACCTATTCCTACGACATGCTGGGTGAGGCCGCACGCACCGCCGCCGATGCGGGCCGCTACCTCGAGGCCTATTCCGGCGCCATAGCTGCCATCGGCCGGGCGGCGCGCGGCAACGACCTGCGCGCCAATCCCGGCATCTCGATCAAGCTCTCGGCCCTGCATCCGCGCTACGAGGAGGCGCAGCGGGAACGGGTTCTGGCCGAACTCGTCCCCCGCGTCATCCGGCTCGCGACGGCCGCAAAGGAGGCCGGCATCGGGCTGAACATCGACGCGGAGGAGGCCGACAGGCTGGAGCTTTCCCGCGAGGTGATCGCGGCCGTGCTGGCCGACGCGGCGCTCGCCGGCTGGGACGGTTTCGGGGTCGTGGTGCAGGCCTACGGGCCGCGCGCCGGCGCCGTGATCGGCTGGCTCGAAGCCGAGGCCGAACGGCTCGACCGGCGGCTGATGGTGCGCCTCGTCAAGGGCGCCTACTGGGACACCGAGATCAAGCGCGCCCAGGTCGCCGGTGTCGACGGCTTCCCGGTGCTGACCGCGAAATCCGCGACCGACGTCAGCTTCATCGCCAACGCCCGCCGCCTGCTCGCCGCCCGGCACCGGCTCTATCCGCAGTTCGCCACCCACAACGCCCATACCGTGGCTGCGGTGCTCGAGATGGCCCGCGAGATGGGGGTGGATACAACCGAGTTCGAATTCCAGCGCCTGCACGGCATGGGCGAGCGGCTGCACGCGCTGGTCAAGGCCGACCACGGCACCCGCTGCCGGATCTACGCCCCCGTCGGCGCGCACCGCGACCTGCTGGCCTATCTGGTGCGCCGGCTCCTCGAGAACGGCGCGAACTCCTCCTTCGTCAACCAGATCGTCGACGAGGCGGTCCCGCCCGAAGCCGTGGCGGCCTGTCCGTTCGAGGCGCTGCACGGTGCCCAGCCGAAACTGCGCCGGGGGCCCGGGCTGTTTAGGCCGCAGCGTGAGAACTCCCGCGGCTGGGATCTTGCCGACCGCCACGACCGCGCCGCCTTTGAGGACACCCGCGCCGCGTTCCGCACTGCAGAGTTCGAGGCTGCCCCGATCCTCGACGGCGACGCCGACGACGCCCCCCGCCGCCCGGCGGCCAACCCCGCAGATCCGGGCGATGTGGTGGGGCTCGTGCGCTTCGCCACGCCAGGCGATGTCGACCGGGCGCTGGCCGCTGCCCGCCCCTGGGATGCCCCGGCCAGCGAGCGCCGCGCGGTGCTGACCCGGGCAGCCGAACTCTACGAGGCGGAGGCCGGACGCCTCTTCGCCCTCGCCGCCCGCGAGGCCGGCAAGACCCCGCTCGATGCGGTGGGCGAGCTGCGCGAGGCGGTCGACTTCCTGCATTATTACGGCGCGCAGGCCGAGCTCCTCACCGCGCCCCCTTGCGGCACCTTCGCCTGCATCTCGCCCTGGAACTTCCCGCTCGCGATCTTCACCGGCCAGATCGCCGCCGCGCTTGCCGCCGGCAACGCGGTGCTCGCGAAGCCGGCCGAGCAGACCCCGCTGATCGCCGCCGCGGCGGTGGCGCTCATGCACCAGGCCGGCGTCCCGCGCCATGCGCTGCAACTGCTGCCGGGCGCCGGCGATGTGGGCGCCCGGCTCACGGCCGATGCGCGGGTGGACGGCGTGGCCTTCACCGGCTCCACCGACACCGCGCTGGCGATCCGTCGCAGCATGGCCCGCCACCTCGCCCCCGGCGCGCCGCTGATCGCGGAGACCGGCGGCCTCAACGCGATGATCGTCGACTCCACCGCGCTGCCCGAACAGGCGGTGCGCGACGTGCTTGCCTCGGCCTTCCAGTCGGCCGGCCAGCGCTGCTCGGCGCTGCGCTGCCTCTATGTGCAGGAGGACGTGGCCGACGGCTTCCGCGAGATGCTGTTCGGCGCCATGGACCAGCTTTCCCTTGGCGATCCGTGGGGGCTTGCCACCGACATCGGCCCGGCCATCGACGCCGAGGCCGCCGAAGGGCTGCGCGCCTACATCGCCGCCGCCCGCGACCGGGGCGCGGTGCTGAAGGAGCTTCCCGCCCCCGGGCCGGGGCATTTCGTCGGCCCCGCCGTCATCGCCGTGCCCGGCATCGAGGCGCTGGAGCGCGAGGTGTTCGGCCCCGTGCTGCACCTCGCCACCTTCCGCGCCCGCGACCTCGACCGGGTGATCGACGCCGTCAACGCCACCGGGTACGGCCTTACCTTCGGGCTCCACAGCCGGATCGACGACCGGGTGGCGCATGTCGCCGCCCGCGTCCGCGTCGGCAACCTCTATGTCAACCGCAACCAGATCGGCGCGGTGGTGGGCAGCCAGCCCTTCGGCGGCGAGGGGCTGTCGGGCACCGGGCCGAAGGCCGGCGGGCCGCATTACGTGGCCCGCTTCACCCGCCTCGACGCCCCCGCCACCGGCCGCGAGGACCGCGCGCCGGCCGACCGCGCCGCCCTTCTCGCGGCGCTGGCCGACGCCCGGCCCGCCGGCGGCGAGACGGTGCAGGACATGCCGGGGCCCACGGGCGAGTCGAACCGGCTGCGCTGCCTGCCGCGGCCGCCGCTCCTCTGCCTCGGGCCAGGGGCGGAGGCGGCGGCGCTTCAGGCCGAGGCGGTGCGCGCGCTCGGCGGCGCGGCGGTGGTGGCCGAGGGCGCGGTGCCGCCGGCGTGGCTGACCGATCTCGACGGGTTTTCCGGCGCGCTCTGGTGGGGCGAGGCGGAGGCCGGCCGCGCGCTGGCCGAGGCGCTGGCGCGGCGGGCGGGGCCGATCCTGCCGCTGATCACCGGAGCGCCGGACGCCGCCCATGTCCTGCTGGAGCGGCACCTCTGCATCGACACCACGGCGGCGGGCGGGAATGCCGCACTGCTCGCCGAGATGTCGGGCTAGGCGGCGCGGGTCACTCCCGCGGCTTCTGGCCGAACATCGAGAACTGCTGCAGCATCGCCTCGCGGGCGGCCTCCACCATGGCCTGATAGGCCTTGGCGGCGAACTCGGCCTGCTTGTCTGAGGGGATGAACAGCTCCTTGAACTCCTCGGGCGTGCAGTCGATCTCGATCCGGACCTTCACGGGCGCCTCCTTTCCCCGCCGAAACTGCCGTCCAGCCTGCCCGGGCCGGCGGCCTACGTCCAGCCGAACCTGCCCACGCCGGCCCCGAAGGAGCCGCGTCAGGCAACGCCCACGCATGGACACGACGCCACGCCACTGGAAAGGAGAGGAAAAACGCCAGCATTTGCCGCCTGTTTGCCGTGGACTGGCCGGGGCGTGCGTTCCGCAACGCGGCAAGAGGGTTCCGTTACGGGGGGCGCCGGTGTAAGCTGCGCGGATGCGAGAGCCCCTCGAAACCACGACGCGCCTCGACGGCTACCTCCGCCTGGCGGCGCCCCACATCTCCGGCGACCTGACCGGCCCGGTCACCACGGTCTCAGGCCAGGTGGGGACGGTCGCGGTGCTGCGCTGCAGCCACAGCCTGCGCACGCCCTTCGACGCGGCCAGCGGGGGCGCCACCGGCCAGCGCCAGCACGGGCCGCTGACCATCACCAAGGCGTTCGACCGCACGAGCCCGGCGCTGCGCGCAGCCTGGGCCGCGAACGCGACCTTCGCGACCTGGGTGCTGGAGATCGGCCGCACGGAGCCGCGCGGGCGGGGGGTCCAGCTGTCGCACCGGATCACCCTGACACAGGCCCGCATCGTGGCCATCGAGACCAGCTTCGCCGAGGGCGAGGACCTCGAGGACGTCACCTTCGTCTACCAGAACATCCACTGGCGCAGCGAGACGCCCACCACGCCGAACGAGGCCGACGACGACTGGACCCCGCAGCCCGTCTGAGCCGGCTGGTGCGGCGGTTGGCGTCCGGCGCGGTCCGGTCCGCCGGACCGGGCGCAGGATGCGATCATTCGGAAGCGTAGACGCAAAGCTAGGCTCAGGACTCATAGCCAGAAGATGACTGTTGCGGCCAGTACGATGGCGGAGAGGAAGACCTTGGGGCATCGGTCGTAGCGGGTGGCGATACGGCGCCAGTCCTTGAGCCTGCCGAA
>PUNI01000478.1 GCA_003551745.1 Paracoccaceae bacterium
CCATTAATGAAGGGCATGACGATGGCGGTGCTTGGAGAAAGCTTCGGAAACGTCCCTGTGAACAATCATTCCTTACATTTACACATGAAACGTCCTCCAAGTGTGACAAGTGTTGATCGCGCTTCCTGCCGGCCTACGACGACCTTCATCCATGTCCATCGACGGAGCGTGTTTTCTCTGCACGGGAAGCAACTCCAACGCGGATCACTCTCGATAGAGGTATCTCAATCAATGGGACTTGATTGACCTCGTCGAGGTGGACGGTAAGGTTTCTTCTTCGGCCAAGGTCGACCTCCCTCGTGAAGGTGGGTTTCCCTTCGGTATCTCAAGGAGGGGTCGATCTCCCGGAGATCGGGGGGGTCCGGTCCCGGGTCCCTCTCCTTGGGTTTTGTGAGGCGGGGAGAGGGAATATCTCGGTCGAAGAGATATCGATGCCTCGACCGAAAAGTCTCCGGGAGATCGCCCCGGAGATCGATCGCGGTTAACTTTCGTCAAAAACACGAATATCTCCCAAGGAGAGGTTTCGATGGCGCGGATCGGGATCTCGGGGTCGTTCGTGGGAAGAACACCGATCGTGATCAAAATATCATCCAGGGACTTCCTTGGGTGATATTTTGATCTCAATGGAAGCGAGGTATCGATGGGCCTCGATCCGTCCCATACGAGAGAAATCCTCGGAAGAGCCGATGCCGAGAAAGGATGCCTTGGGTGAACCTGGCAGAAGGGTGCCAAAATCCCACCGGTGGAGAAACCCCACATCAGACCAAGACAAGACGACGACGACGACGACGCTTGCGGGCTGCATCGCAGGCCACACGGAGCACGCAAGCGCCGTCGTCGAAGGAACAAGGAGATGGAGATGAAGGTGAAGAAGGAGAGCGGGAAGCGGGAGGAGGAAGGACGGAGCGAGTGTGCGAAAAGAGGAGGGAAGAGGCGAGGAAGGCGAAGCGAGGCTGCTGGACTGATCTCCTTTGCTGGTGCAAAGGGGCAACGAAGACGAATGGAAACGGACGGAAGCAGAAACGGGAGGAGCTTCTCCTGTGCGAGGGAGGCGGCGTTCGCCACGCAGGTGCTTCGTGGCATCCACGAGCACCTGCGAGCGACGACCCACGCACAGGAGAAGAACTTCGAAGCGATGCTGGGAGTGTGGGAAAGGAAAGGCGTGGGATGATGCAAAGGAGCGTCCAGGTAGCCCTCCTGGACGAGGTGGGTCGAGGGGGCAGGGGTCGAGGGGCAGCAAACAAGCATCGTGGCAACGGTGATGGGCTTGGGGAGCTGTCGAACGTGTGAACGACTGCGAAGGGAGCTGGACGAATGAAGGTCGGCTGAATGAAAAAAACAAAGCAATTACAATGGCTGACTGTGTGTGCTTGATCAGTCTCGTCCAGGATGGACTCTCATGAGCCCATGTGCCATGAGTAGGCATCCTCACTGCTGCTGGAGCATTGCAAAGGCAGACTCCACCCACTTCTTGTCAGGGAGTTTGCCAAGCAAGGTTCCAAGTCTCCAGGAAGGTTGGTTGCGCAAAAGTCGATCGAGCTTCAGCAAGCAGTCCATTGGGCCTTGGGAGTGTCCTTCCACCAGCTTTGCAAATGTTGTAATTTTATACCAGATCTGCTGGTTTTTCTTCCTCCTCTCACTTGTTTCTGCATCTCTCCACTTCCTCTTTGTCTTTTCCTCAGCCTCCTTGTAGCTGAGGAAAGTGTTCGACCCAGTAGCATAGGCCTCCCACAACTCCAGGGGGCCCGAGAATATTGCGAATTCTTGTGGTAGAGTGGGCAATTGTCTCAGTTGTGAGGGCATTGAGGTTGTGGCATCAGGTGCTTCAGGTGCAGTGTTGGGCTGGTCTTCACTCAATGGGGGGTTGGCTGCCACTTGCTTGCATTTGATGCACACTCCATGGGATGGCACAACCTGTGCAACTGGCTGTTGTTTGGAGCTGCTGGCTGTAGAAAGGCTGTCAAGCTTGCCCATGATGCTGTGGGCCACCCCATGGACAGCCATCTTCAGCTCCATTATATCACTTGCTTGCTCAAGCTTCACAAGGGAGTCATCAGTGGTATGCACATGTAGAACTCGCTGCTGAAACTCCTCCCACATGGGGTGGCTGAAGACAGGATGCCTCCAGAGGGCACATGTAGGCAGCTCCTCCATGAGCACAGCACAATCTTGTAACAAAATGTCCCTTCCTCTGAGCATGGCCTCCAAGAAAAAAGCAATGGCTGTATCCTTGTCCCTTGCTTCCATGGGAAGTGCTGAATATGCATCCACCACAGCATCCATCTCTGGCCATATCAGCCTTGACAGCTCCTTGGGTGGGGTGACTCTGCCTCTTGGCAAGCAATAGGAGTGTGCATCAGGAGCTCCTGATGCTGCCAACACATTGGACACACTCACATCATTCAAGTAGTGCTTGTCCATCCTGTTTTGGGACCATCTTCCAGCAGCTTGGACATCATATCGTGTGGTACACTGGTGGTCATCCAGTTGCCGTGCACCAAGTGTCCTGAGGTGGGTGGTCTTGGACTGAAGCTCCTTCTTACCCACTCCTGCTTCTGCCATAACCTCTTTAAAGAAAGACCTCTGGCCTTCATAGCCCATCTCCTTTCCGTATTTGTTGACATAGACAGGGTGCCCATACCATGGGAAGTTGTACCCGTCTCTCTTCAAGCTTTCCACCATGTCCACTGAGATGGGAAACGCCGTCCCACCCAACTCTGGTGTGAACCTCCACATCATAGACATGAAGAAGGAAGAGACAGGGCAGAGCAAGGCATCCAAGTGCCTTGCTGCCCCAATACTTTCGATATGCCCTTCTGTGTTCGTCTTGCTGCTGTCAAAGCAAAACGAGAATATTTCCATCTCATCAGGAGAGGTGTTGGCCTTGGCCGTAGAGATCCCAAAGTTCTCTAGCTTCAAGCGTGACCTCCACTCATCTCCTCGGTTTAAGGCATGCAAGGACCATGCAAAGGCAGCCCTGTGCTGGATGCCCGCTCCTCCCTTGGCCAGGAAGACCTTGTGGATCTTCCTCTCATCCTCATCCTTGAGCCTGCGAGGCCTGAGACTTCCGGCATCACGCATCCGTTTGCCCAGAGCCTCTTTGGCTCCATGGATGTAGTATTCCAGCACGTCCGTGTGGACACTCTGCCTGGTGTTCCATCCTCTTGTCCGTGCAGTATGCAACAAAAGTTCGTTGAGCGCACTTCTGGTGGACTTGAGGCTGGACAAGGTAGCCTCTCCCCCAATGGCACGAAAGTATCGGTCTGTCCTTTCGAGGAACTCGGCTGGGGATTGGATGTTGCTGAGGACATCATGGGTTTCCAATGGGGCATCGGATTCGATTGGCTGCTTCCCCAACCATTTGAGGAAGGCGGAGACGCGGAGTTCGTACATCCGCCTGGTGCTGGGAGATTGTTTGCCACGTAGACTACGGGCAATGTCCTCGTCGGTGGGTCCCGCGACGACGGCGGGAGCGCACGCCGACGGAGCCACGTCTTCCAGGGGAGTCGACGGCACTCCTGCGACGCGCACAGCCACGCGTCAGCGACACGAACCCATCGCCTCTGTCGCGCTCGCGTGCAAAGTCCAAAGTCGCGCTCGCGACCAGCTTCCGCCAGTGGGTTCCCGGAACCTATCCGCCGGGATCCTGCGCGCGCAGTCAAACCAGGATCTCGACGCAATTCTTTGCGTCCAGATTGCTGGATGGTCTGCGTAGACGGAAGGACCTGCTGCTGCATTCGTTTCGATCCGCTACGAACTCGTCGAGCCCCGCTTCGGTGGCATGTCGGCCGATGTGGTCGGCAATGCGACTTTGCGACCACGGTTCCACGGCTATGCGCCGATACGTACCATCGTTTTCCGGCATGTCGAACCCGTCCTTGCGGTTCGACGGTGGTTTCGAAGCGCTCGAACGCTCCTGTGGTGCGCGCTTCCGAATCTGATTCGACGCGACGCATCAGGGACCCCCTCTCCGTGAGGGTCGAGCGGAGAGAGGACCCAGCGCTTGTCCCTTCATGTCGAGTGATGGGACCGACGCTTTGGTGGGATGGAAACCAATGCAAACATACGATTCCGTGATGGAATCGACGAATTTGACGACTGCACGTCTCTTTTTCCTCTGTTTCACGCCTCCGAAACCGAGCGAAAGCGACACTCGACTGCCTGCGCAAGCTCCGCTGACGGCATGTCCGAACCGATCGTCGTCTCTTCGGAGGACGACCAGTCGGAGGACGTCCTTGCTACCGGAAAAATGGCAATTCGCGAAAATTCGGATGGTCGGTGTTTGGTGGCGATCGATCCAGACACGCGAGGTGCAGTGGCAATCCATCAAGACGACACTTGGTGTGTGGTCGACTGCCCGTCCTTCCTGGTCGAAGGGAGACGGTCCTACGACGTGCCTGGGATGGCACGTATCCTTCGAGAACACAATCTCACAGATGCCACCGTGTACATCGAAAAGCAAATTGCCATTCCAGCATCGACGGCATGGTCCATTCACTCTACTGCCTACGGCATGGGACTGTGGCATGGAGCATGTGTTGCTGCAGGCTGTAGAGTGGTCCTGCTGCCACACAGTCAGTGGCAAAAGGCTAGAGATGACAAATTAAGAGAGTGGATTGATGCTGGGACCTGGGATGGAGACCTGCAGGTGCTGAAGAGGAAGAGAAGAGGTGCTGAGAAGCAAAGAAAAGACAAGCATCATTACAACAAGAAGAGAAGTTTCGAAGCTGCCAGGATGCTCTTTCCTGAGCTTGCAACTCACCTGGTCCATGTCAGCCATCATCATGGAAGGGCAGAGGCACTGCTGATGGGGTGGTTTGCTCTCAACCACCCTTCCACCAAAGTGCCTAGTGCACCTGCAAATCTGTCATGAAAATCTTCGAATTTTTTTCCTGCACCAGCCCACAAACACACAAAGCAGTCAGCCATTTCTTTTCTAAAACCACCTCACTAACCACCTTGAGGGTACGACCTAGTTTGTCTGGCCCTGCATGGCCAACAGCCAGCCCAACTGTGGCTGCAACGTGCGCACTTGCCATGCACCCTCCCTTCCTTCCCACCATGCACCCAGCTGCTCCTGTTCCCCTCCCTATCTTACCTTTTTCTGTTTCCTGAGCATGAGGAGGGAAGTGGGAGTCTTTCCTACCCTCCTGGAAAGACTTCCACCTCCCTCACATCGGTGTGCAGCTTCTTTGTCCCAGTGTGGGAAGCAGCACCTCCAGCTCCTCTCCACTCTGCAGCTTCCAACCTCTCCTTGCTCGCGTCCAACCCTCCAGCGTCCCCTTTCATTTTTGATCCTA
>PUNI01000064.1 GCA_003551745.1 Paracoccaceae bacterium
CCCCGACGCGTCACCCGGTCGATGGCGTCACCCCTCGAAACCATAGCCCAGCCGGTCCATGAGCGAGGTGAACCACATCGAGGCCAGCGCCGCCTCGGCCATGTCGGGATCATGCGGCCGGCGCGGGCGGGGCGCGATCCGGTCGCCGCGCCGGCCGCTGTCGCCCGACAGCCGGATCGCCGGCAGCAGCAGCCGGAAGCCCGGATCGTAGCTCAGCCCCAGACGGTCGCACAGCCACTGCATCCGTCCCTCGGGATCGGCCAGGAAATCCTCGTAGCGCAGCACCGGCAGCCCGGCATGGGCGTCCAGAAAGGCGTGGTAGCGGCGCGCGTATTCCTCCACCGTGCCGGGACTGAAATGCGGCCAGCCCCATTCCAGCAGGCTCAGCCAGGACTCGAACGGGTGGCGCACCGTCACCACCGAGCGCAGCGGCGCCATCGGCTCCAGCACCGCGCGCAGGGTGGGACGCCCGGGGACCTCCGCACCCACGCAGAAATGGCTGTGGGCATGGTCGCGCAGCACCAGGTCCAGCCCGCTGCGCTGGCTGTCGGCGTGCAACACCTCGAGGCCCGCGCGGAAGATCGCCAGCAGCACCTCCTGCCCCGGCGGGCGGCTGCCGGCGCGCGCCAGGCTGGGCAGGTCCGAGGGGAAGAACCCCGCCTTGCCGCCCTGTTCCAGCGTGCTCAGCGGGTCGACCTCGCTCAGCAGGCGCACATTGGGCAGCGCGGCCAGGCAGCGGCAGATCAGCGTGCCGCCGGTGCAGGCCAGGTGATGCACCGTGCGCAGCGCCGCGGGCTCGGCCGCCGCGGCCTCGTCGATCATCCCGCGGCACTGCTCCAGCAGGCTCGGCAACGGCAGGGCCGGCAGGTTGCGCGGGCCGGGCGGCTCCGGGGCCGCGCCGTGCTCCTCCAGCAGCGCCAGCGCGTCGTGGATCGCGTCGCGGAAGGCCTTGCGGCTCATATCACCGGCCCCGGGTGTTGACCGGTGTCTTCGCGACAGCCGTCACCCATCATGCGGCTGATGCATGGGGTGCGGTCAGCCTCCGGGGCCGTTGGTCTCATCGCTTCTTCGCCTTGCGCCTGCGCCGACCCGTCTCCTCGGGCGCCCCCTCCTGTTCGAGCGCCGCCGCCTGCCCCGCCGCCTGCCCCGCCGCCTGCCCCGCCGTCTGCCCCGCCGTCTGGCCCGCCACCTGAAGCGCGGGCGCCTCCTGGTCCAGCCGCTGCAGCATCTGCGCGGCCAGGGCCAGCCGCTCGGTCAGCCGCGCGAGCAGCGCGTCCTGCTTGTCCTTCTGCTCCAGCAGCCGGGCATGGCGGGCCTGCAGGTCCGTCAGGTCGGTCTCGCGCAGGGTCTGCAGCCGCAGCGCCAGCGACAGATCGGCCTGCAGCGTCTCGATCTTCTCGCCATCCTCGGCGCGGAGTTGCTCCAGCTCCGCGCGCAGGGCGTCGCGCTCCGCCGCCAGCCCGTCGGCCCGGGCCAGCGCCGCCGCCGCTTCGGCCCGGGCCGTCTCGCGTTCGGCTTCGGCCGTTCTGGCCTGGGCGCGCGCAGCGTCGCGTTGCGCGCTGCAGGCGGCGGCGCCGTCCTGCGCCGCCTCGAGGGTCTTGCGCGCCCCATCCCGCTCGGCCCGGGACGTCTCGGCCTCCCCCCGCGCCGCGTCGCGCTCGGCGGCAAGCTCGGCGATGCTGGCCTGGGCCTCGGCCACGGCCTGCGGCAGGAAAAACTCCAGACAGGGGCGATCGGGGTCGGTCGTGTCCTGCGCCTCGAGCCGGTATCCGGCCGCTTCCAGCTTGCGCCGCAGCGCCCCGGCGGTGGTGCTGCCGGCATAGTGTTCGGTCCGGCCGGCGCTCAGGAAGATCCGGCGGAACCGTGTCAGCGCCCCGGCCGCCGCCAGCCCGTCGATCACCACCTCCTCCTCGCCCGGGGCGTCGATCACCAGCAGGTCGGGCAGATCGGGGTCGGGCATGCCGGGGTCGGGCCCCGCCGCAGGCAGCTCCGCCAGCAGGCTGGCCGGGGTGGCGGTCCGGACCTCCGGGGTGGCGACCCGGCGCAGGCCGGGAAACAGGGTGCCCAGCCCGGTGGGGGCGCGCAGGCTGGACAGCCCGGGCAGGTTGAACACCTGCAGCGGGGCGCGGCCGTCCGCGGCGGCCACGGCCAGCTCATGCAGCGTTACATGGGCGTGGCCCGCGATGCGGGCTTCCAGTGCGCGGGCGGCGGTGGGTTCGGGCTCCACCAGCACCACATGGCGTGCACCGCAGGCCAGATAGGCGTCCAGCTCGCGGCCTGCGCCCGCGCCCAGATGCAGGATCAGACCGATGTCGCCATCCCCGCCCGACCCCAGCGCCGCCGAGACCGGATCAGCCATCGGTGTCGGCCCCTCCCGTCCCCGGGGCGGCCCGGCTGTCCCGCGGGCGCGGGGCGGCGGCCCGGCTGCGCGGGGCGCTGGCGGGTTTCTTCGGCGTGGTCCCGGGTTTGGGGGCCTTGGACCCGGACGTCTTGGACCCGGAAATCTTGGACCCGGAGGTTTTGGACATGGCGGTTTTGGTCACGGCGGTCCTGGACCCGGACGCGGGGGGGCGGGCGGGGTCCGGATCGGGGGTCCGGGCCGTGTCGTCCGTGCGCTGGTTTGCGACGGCCTGCTCCGCGCCGGCCTTGCCCGTGGCGGCCCGCTGTGGCGTGGGCGGCGACGCGCCGGTCCCGGCCGTGGCGGCCTGGTCGGCGGCACGCGGGTCGGCAGTGTCCGGGCCGGCGGCGATCGGGTCGGCCGGGGCCTCCTGCGGCGTGGCGCGCAGCGCTGACAGCTCGGTGCGCAGCCCGTCGGCCTCGGCGCCCAGGCTCAGGATCTGCGCCCCCAGAACGCCGTCGCGCCAGCGCCGCGCGGCCTCGGTGGCCGCGGCGCTGGCGGTGGCCTCCGCCGGGACGGCCTGCCGTCCGGCGCGCGCCTCGTCCGGGACGGCCTGCCGTCCGGTGTGCGCCTCGTCCAGGGTTGCCTGCAGCCTGGCGCGCGCCTCGTCCAGGGCGGCCTGCAGCCCGCTGCGCTCCTCTTCCAGCGCAGCCTGCACCCCGGTCCGGTCCTCGGCCTGCTGGCGGATCTGGGCCAGACCCGCCTCCGCGGCGGCGAGCCGGTCGCGCAGCGCCGCGGCGTCGACCTCCAGCGTGACCCGCGCCCGCTGGGCCTCGACCAGCTCGGCCTCCAGGCTGCGCTGCCGATCGCGGGCCTCCTGCGCGGCGGCCTCCTGCCGGGCCCGGTCCGCCTGCAGCGCGGTCAGTTGAGCCCGCAGATCGGCCGCCTCGCTGAAGGCGGCGGCGGCCTGGGCCGTGGCCTGGGCCTCGGTGGCCTCGATCCGGGCAAGATCCGCCTGCATCGCGTCGATCTGGCCCTGCAGAAGCGCGCGGTCGGCGCCCTGGGCGGTCAGCGCGCGCAGCCGGGTCAGCGCCCGGTCGGCCAGCGCCGCCGCGCCGCGGGCGTCGGGATCGGGGGACGCAGGCCCAGGGGAAGCGGGATCGGGGGAAGCGGGATCGGGGGAAGCGGGATCGGGGGAAGCGGGCCCGGAGGACTCGGGATCGGCCAGCGGCAGCATCATCGCCGACATCTCGTCGGCCAGCCGGCGCGCGGCCGGGTCGGCGGCCAGACAGGCCGCGGCCAGCAGCTCCAGCAGGGGGCCGTCGTCTTCAGGCCTGGCGCCCGCGTCCGGCCCGGGGGCGACCGGGGGGTCCAGCGGATGGCCCAGCCGGCCGGCGAGCGCCGCCACCAGCGCCCCGGGCGCGGCACGGGCGGCGTCGGGGTCGACCAGCATCAGCCTCTGGCGCAGCGGGCGGCAGGCGGCCAGCAGCGCCTCGGTGGCGTCGCGCCAGCCGGTCAACGCGGCCTGCGGTCCCGCCCCCCCGGCCAGGGCCTGCGCCACCGCCGCGGCCGGCGCGCGGGCGAACAACAGGACCGGATCGCTCCCGTCGGGCAGTGTCGCCAGTGTATCGACGGGTCGCAGCGTCAGTGCGCCGGCCGCGGCCAGCGCCTCGAGCGGGGCCGGCGGGGATCCGCCCTCGGACAGCACGAGGACCACCGATGGCGCCCCCGATGGTTCCGGTGCGCCCGCCGCCTCTGCCTTGCCCATCGTCACCTCCTGCACGCGGTGCAGTTACCACCTGCCCCGCGGGACATGTCAATCGCAGCCGCCATCTTCTGCCAACGACCCCGGAGAGTTGCCCCTCCCCATGCTCCGGCGGCGTCTCGGGACACAGCCGACCCACCGCGACCGGTCACCACCCGGGGCCGTGGCGCGGCCGGCTCCGGATGGTTGACGAGACGTTAACGGGCCCGATCCAGCCCCGGAGCAGTATCCAGATACCCGTTCCAAGGGCCGAAACCTGGCAGCCGGACCCCGAAACCTGGCCAGAAGCCGCCGGATTCCGTCACGCCCCGCCCGAACCACCCCTCCACCCGCACCCAGCAACCTTTCGTTAACCGATCATGCCGCCTGCGAAGGGGCGCTTTGGGGAGAGCCCCGACAGGTCCTGCGCGGGCCTCGCCCTAATATGGCAATCCGAGGCGGGCGATCGCGTCCGCCGGGCGCTTCTCCTGCCACAGGACGTCGAACCGGGCGAGGGTTTCCGCGACCCGCTTTTCCGTGTCGGTATCCCGTGACCGTCTGGCGCTTTGCGAAAGGGTGGTTCCGGCCTGGGAATCCCTTGCCCCGATCCGGGCAATCGCAGCGCCGAGTTCCAGGGGGAGCGGCCCGGTCAGGCCCTTGATGTGCCGGATCGCTCCTTCGGGATCGCGGGCCATGTCCTCATACCAGATGATCCGGGGCGCCTCGCCGCCCCGCTGCAGGGCATCGCAGGCGAGGATGCCCCGCCGCAGGGCAGCCACAAGCTCGGCCGGCGTGCGCTCGAAGGTCGTGACATAGGACCTTACCCACGGTCCGACCTCCCGGAAGACGAACAGATAGCGGGCCTGCGGAAGGGCGGCCCGGATCGGCTCGACCGCCGCATTGGCCTGGGCGCGGAGTTTCAGCACCAGATCGCCTGGCGCGCTGCCGGCCCAGGCGGCGAGCGAATGGACCGTCGCCCGCAGCACCCGGACGGCGTCTTCCCGGACCGCCGCCGGGGCGCGGTTCGCCTGTGCCGGAAGCTGGCCCGTCAGGCCCGGGCCCTGCGAGAAGGTGTCGGGTTCGGAAATCGCGGTCAGCCCATCCGCCCCCAGAAGCCGGTTCAGCAGGGTCGACCCGCAGCGGCCGATGGACATCACAACCAGCGGCCGCAGCGTGTCGGCCGCCTCGAGCGGATAGAGGCTGTCGAGCAGATCGAA
>PUNI01000317.1 GCA_003551745.1 Paracoccaceae bacterium
CGCCGCCGGCCGAGGTGGTGATCGTCGCCATCGACGACGCGATGGTCGAGGCCGAGGGGGGCTATCCCATCGAACGGCAGCGGCTCGCCCAGCTCTTGGAGGCGATCCGCCTCGGTGGCGCCACGACCGTCGCGATCGATCTGATGTTCGTCGATGGGCCAGAGGACGACGGGAACCCGGCGCTCGCTGCGGCCCTTGCGGCACTGCCAACGGTGCTTGCCGCGGCTGGCCGGTTCGACCGAACGGAGCGCCCGGGCGTCCCGCAAACCATTGGCGAGTTGCGGCCGCTGCCGATCTTCGCCGAGGCCGCCAGTGTCGGGCTCGTCAATGTGGCGACAGATGCCGGCGGCACGCCGCGGCATCTTCCCCTTGTCTTCCTCACTGCCGACGGACCGACGCCGTCTTTCGCGCTGCGTGCCGTCGACCTCTTCGCCGATACCGCGCCCGTTCTGGAACGCGAGGGCGTCCGCGTCGCCGGGGCCTTTCAGCGGCTCGATCTGAATTGGCATCTGGCCCTGCACTACTACGGGCCGGAGGGCAGTATCCCCACTGTCGGAGGAAGCGAGATTTTGGCAGATCCCGTAGCGGCCCGTTCGCTGCTCGAGGGTCGCCTCGTGGTCGTTGGGGCGACCGCAACCGGGGTCGGAGACCGCTTCGGCACCCCGTTCGATCGCGTGTTGCCGGGCGCCGAGGTGTTGGCGACCGGCATTGCGAACCTGCTCGAAGGCTCCGGCCTGATCCGCGATACGGCCGTGCGCCGGACCGATGCCGCGGCCATGCTGACGCTGACGACTGCGGGCGTCCTGTTCGTGGCGATGCTGCCCCAGGTCGCGGCGCTCGGCCTCTTCGCCCTCTGCACCATGCTTTGGATTCCCGCAGTCATCATGCTCTTCGGGCAGGGCTACTGGCTGAGCCTCGTTCTGCCGCTGGCTGGCCCGGTCCCGGTCGTCGCCGGCCTCGCAACGATACGCGAAGTCCTTGACCGGCGCCGCGCCCGTGCCGTCGAACGCGCCGAGGCGGCGCTCGCGCGCCTGCAGGCGCCCGCGCTGGCGCGGCGCATCGCCGAGGATCCTGGCTTTCTCGCCGAACCGGTGGAGCAGGATGCGGCCATCGTCTTCGTCGATCTCGTCGGCTTCACTGGCCTCAGCGAGCAACTTGGCGCCGCGCGAACGGAGAGCTTCCTCAAAGCGTTCCACTCGCGCGTGGTCGAGGAAACGCACGCGCGCGGCGGCCTCGTCATGAGTTTCATGGGCGACGGCGCAATGGTCGTTTTCGGGGTTCCATCGCCGCGCGCCGATGATGCCGCGCGCGCGCTTCAGACGGCGCATGCGCTGGTTGCGGACATCCGCGCATGGGCCCCGTCGACAGGCGCCGGAACCGCCGCCCCTGATCTGCGCGCGGGCGCCCATTACGGGCCGGTGGTCCTGTCGCGTCTCGGGCATGACCTGCACCAGCACGTGACCATAAGCGGCGACAGCGTGAACACGGCAAGCCGGCTGATGGACTTGTGCAAGGAGCAAGGTGCACGCGTGGCCGCCTCCTCCGATCTGGTCGCGGCGGCTTGCGCGACCGATGCCCTGCAATGCCCGGCCGACACCATAGCCGAGGTCGCGATCCGAGGCCGCCGGCAGCGCATGCAGGTGCACTTCTGGCAGGAGCCATGGCTTGAGCGCGACCGCAAATCGGGAACGAGCGAAGCGGGCCCTCTGTCCGCTACGTCTTCACGCATTCCGCGAAGAGGTTGATTTCCTGCTCCTCGAACCGAACCGCGGTGCAGGGTCGCGCGAAGTGGGAGGCCGCGTAAAGCCGGTTCATATCCTCCTCCGTTCGGTGAATCAGCCCCCACTCGATCACAAGGTTCGAGAACGCGCGGGCCGGATTGCGCGGGTGGAAGTTCCCGAGGATGATCCGGCCGCCCGGCCGCAGCATTCCGTGGACAAGATTCATCAGCTTCACGACAAGCGCGTCATCGAAATAGTCGATGAGACCGATGCTGTAGACCAGATCCTGCCCCTCGATGCGCGTCTGGCTTCTGCCGAGCGCGAGATGGATGAGGTTCTCTGCGACAAGCTCGATCGATTTACGCAGCTTCAGCCGGTCGCGCCGATCCGCGACATAGGCCAGCGCCTGCAGGTCGATGTCGAGCAGCGTGAACTTCACCCTATCCGGATCGTCGAGCGACTCGATCACGTCGAATGCCTCTGCCGCCGGTCCACAGGCGAGGCTGGTGATCGCGGCCGGCATGCCCTCCCTGCCCGCGATCGTCGCGCCGATCTCTTCCGCGAGCAGGCCACGCCGGTTGCGCACGGCAGCGCAGGGCGGCGCTTCGAGAAAGCATCGATCGATCAGCGGGCCGAGGCGACTCCTGCCATTGGGGACATTCCGATACATCAACTCGATCGACCAGAAATCGCCCGCATAGCCGCGCGGCTTGGAATAGAAGCGCTCAGCCGATTCGGCCAACATCAGATAAGGCAAGAGCTCGGCCTGTGCCCGCAATCCGATTTCCGCGCAGAGCCGCTCGTCACCGGCTGCGTCGGCGACCTCGTTCATCTTGGGCAGGAGCTGCCGAAAGGCTCCCACAGCCTTCTCTGCAAGTTCCCCCGGAACTACATCTTCGTTGCGCCTGGCCGCCTGATCGGCCTCATGGAGCAACGCCTTGAAGCCCTGGAGCGAGTCGAGAAGCTGCGACCAGCCGCTGTCGCTGGCCGCAGCCTTGTCTCCCGGGGCGACGGCGAGGCGCCGGTTCGCGCGCTGGAGCCGCTGTGACATCAGTCGCGCAAGCGCGCGGTAGAATCGCGCGCCGAACTCGGCAGACGACCGGCATCGCTTTTCAATAGCGGCGTGCGGAAGGGCGAGAACCTTTGTCTCCTCGAGCGCGGTCACGGTTTCCGTCGGGATCCGATCCTCGAGTAGCGACATCTCGCCCGCAATATCCCCGGGTCCCAGCACCGCCAGCCTTTGATCCTCGGCAGGCGCATCGACGCCGAGCACGCCGTGCAGCACAAGGTAGAGGGTTTCCACCCGTTCGCCTGCCGTGATCAAGGTCGTATCCCGGTCCAGAATTCTTTCTTCTGAAGCCGAGAGGAACCAGTCGACATCCGATGGTTCCAACGGTTCGAGCAGCATCGGTCCGTCGAACATCGCGGCCCTCCCAATGCTCCAGCGCACTGGATGCATCCATCCTGCTGGCGCCCGAGCGAAGCGGCCGCGACCGTCGAGCAAACGGACAAGTATACACGCGACCGATCGCGCGCAGTTTACCGAGCATGCCGCTCGAGCGCAACGCTGCGCTTGAGTGGACGGGTTGCGAGCGAACGAACACCTGCCACGGGCCGACCTTAACTCGTTTTTCCGCTGCCCGCTCCGTGCTGCCGAGCCCAGACGAGGCCAGAGGCAGCTTCGCGGAAGATTTTCCGATGCGGGCCGTGACATGAGGATCGGCGCGACCTCAGCTCGCGTCGGAAACTTCAAAGGAGGAAGCCGCGAGATGCCTCTTTCCTTCCAGCCATCGCGCTTGACCTCGTCTGGATCGCGACGATGGCCGCCGTAGCCGGTGGCAAGAAAGCGCATGTCTTTCATGATGCGCCTCCCTCGTCTTCGTCCTTTTCTGTCGAGGAAATGTCAGCGGTAGGTCGCTCCGGCACCCTCGCCCCATCCGAAGGCGAGGCGTCGATTTGCCCCTGAGTTTTCTCAGGGCTCGTCGACGCGGCGGCACGATTGCGCTTCATCCTGTCGGCACGCTGCGCCCGCTCCTGGTCATCGAGCGGCGTCCGCCACGGGTTCCTGCCCATCCGGAACGGCCAGCTGGGGCAATCGACCGCGGTGCAGAGCCGCACCTCCTGCGCGGAACCGTTGCAGCAATCGAGGCATCTGAGCCGCAGGGCCCGCACCGGCGACAGCCGCGCATGGCCGAGCTGCTCGAGCTCGCCCATGGACATGCTGCGTGGATCGCGGCCGACATCGAAGCCGTCACGGGATCCCAGACCAATCGTGCGGTTGCGTGTCATGCCTGGCCTCCCTCACGGTGCTGTCCCGCTGCTGCGCGGAGTCGCTCTGCGCGACGGCGCTTCGCGTCGTTGTCGAGATCGATCCGGCTCTCTCCGGTCTCGCGATCCACATGGGAGCCGTCGCCATGGCGCGCGCGGGCAATCAGTGCATTTCCGATCCTCGCTAGCATCAGCGCGGTGGAAAATTGCGCCGAACCAGCCATGAGCGGCGCGAGATAGGTGGCGAGAAACGGCAACCAGTCGGTCGGGTCAGGAATGAATACCTGCTCGACGAGACCAAGCGGCGTCTCGATCAGCACGAGTATGCCGTTCGTCTCGCTCGGCCAGAACCGGATTTCGAGGCCGGCGCTGACCTGACCTTCTTCGGTCAGCAGCGTGTACTGGCAGTCCAGCACGCGCTCGAAGGCCCGGTGCCAGTCGATGTGCTCCTCTTCGCTGATGCGGCAGGCCTCGTGATACCAGTCAGGAAGGTCCACTTCGTGGAAGCGTCCGGCGTTGTAGATGCGCAGTCGGTCGAAACTCATGCTTCGGTCTCCTCTGTGGGTTGGGGGTTTGCAGGTTGGCGCCGACCAGCCGGCGCTGACGCCTCCAGCCGGGCGGCCAGTGCCTCGAGCGAGGCGCGGCGCGTGGCGAGGACGGCTCGCATGCCGGCGGTCAGGCGCGGTGCGAGGGCGTCGATCCGATCCTGGTGCCCGGCTTGCCCGTCGAGCGGCCCTGCGATATCGCACTGCGCGAGCGGTCCGAGGCGGTTGGTCAGCCAGGCTTCCGGATCGGGAATGCGGGCGAGATCGACGCGCGCGGTGCGGCTGCGATGGCCGGCGCCAGCCGGGCGATAGG
Source organism: Paracoccaceae bacterium (assembly GCA_003551745.1). Taxonomy (GTDB): domain Bacteria; phylum Pseudomonadota; class Alphaproteobacteria; order Rhodobacterales; family Rhodobacteraceae; genus Rhodobaculum. The sequence goes on from PUNI01000317.1 coordinate 4,848, forward strand.
TCACCACCGCAGAGGACGGGGACATTTCGCTATTATAGAGGGTCCTATAATAGCAGTTTGTCCCCTTCCTCTGGCCGTCCTTCTTGGCGGCCTCGGCCGAGGGCCAGAGATCGGGGAAGCAGGCGGCCATGTCGGCGGCGTTCTCGAGCACGATGCCTTCGAGCGCCATCAGATCGCGCCGCGTGGGCCTGAGGTCGGACCACGGCACCAGCGCATCCAGGGTCACCGGCAGGACGACGTCGGTCAGCAGGTCGATCTCCAGCACCGTGTCGGCGCTGCGGTTGACGCCGCGTCCCCGGCCCATCGCCTGGATCAGCTCGCCCTCGCAGATGCTCCAGCGCACCGCCTCGGCGATGGGATCGGCATGTTCCTCCATGGCCAGTGGCGCGGTGCGGTCGCCCGTGAGCCGCAGACGGCGCTCGGCCATGGGATACCACCAGCCTGCCTC
>PUNI01000410.1 GCA_003551745.1 Paracoccaceae bacterium
CGCGGCTGGCAGCGGCGAGCCTGCAAGGCCCGACCGCCGCACGGTGGCCGCGCCGAGCATTTCCGCAGACGCCGCCGAGACCTCGGCGCGGGTCGCGCGCCCGCGTCCGTCTCCGCCCTCGGCGAACGGTGGATCGGGGCCGCGCAAGCGTCCTGCGGCACCGCGCGCCACAGGCCCCGGGCCGGCGCGCACGCGCAGCCTGCCGACCGCGGCGATCCTGTCGAAATCTCCCGCCAACCCCTCCGCCGACGTCCTGCGCGCGCGCTCCTCGCAGCCTCTCGCGCTGGACGGGACCGCAACCGAAGCCGAGGCGATGACCGTCTTCGGCGCGCGCCGGCAGCCGCCACCGAACCCGGCCGGGCTTCGCACAGGTCTCATCCTGACCGGAGTGCTGGTTCTGTTCCTGGCCGGTGTCGGGCTCTGGGCCGCCTTTTTCCTCGGCGATACGGCGCCCGACGAGCGTGTGGCGAGTGCCACCGATCCCGACGGAACGCCCGCGACCGTGCCCGAGGCAATCGTTCCGCCCGACGCGCTGACCGGCGACTTCCTCGCCGAAGAGACCGCGCGGCTGGCCGAGGAAGCGGACGCCGATTTCGCACCCTTCAACGTCGACGAGCCCCTCGACGAGGCGCTGGCGCCGGACGCGCCGGAAACGCAAGCCGACGGCACGACGACCGGGACGGGACCGGTCATCGATGGCTTCGACCTGCCCGACGCGCGCTTGACCGAGGCCCCGCCGGCGCCGCCGGCGGCCGACACCCAGCCGGAAGGGCCCGAGGTCACGGCGACGGGGCCGGCCGAGGCGGATACGACAGCACCGGACGAGACTACGCTCTCACCGGAGGAGGTTGCCGCGGCGGCCGTGGCGGCAGCGCTGGCCGAGGACGGGGTTGCGCTGTCGGAAGAGGCCGAAGCCAGCCTCGAGGCGCTCGCCGACAGCGCGGGCCTGTCGGTCGAGGAGCTTGCCGCAGCCTATGCGGACACCGGGATCTGGCCGCTCGCCCCCGACGCCGCCCCGGCGCCGCGCTCCCTGAGCCTCAGCGATCTGCGCCCGGTTGCGCCCGACGACCCCCTTGCAGGGGCGCGGCCTCAGGCATTGCCGGAAGTGCCCGACAGCGCGGCGCTACCCGAGCCGCCGGCGCCGCCGCCGGACTTCGATCCCGCGCTTCTGGCCCGGGCCGCCCCGGAAACCGCCGCACCGGCGCCGGAGGCTGCCGAGCCGGAGGAACCGTCGCAGCCGGCCGTGGCAGCGGCTCCGGGCACGCTGCCAGCGGAGGAGATCGATCTGCAGATTGGCGTCACGGCCGGAACGCCGCCACAGGTGCCGGGGCTGCGGCGCGAGATCGTCTCGCGGCATCTGCTCGTGACCGGCAATCTGCCCGTTCCCGAGGACGCCGAGCCGCTCCCCCGTCCGCCCGGTCTCGGCGGAGACAGCGCCCTCGCCCCGGAACGCGGGCCAGCCGCGCCCTTGCCGCAACCGCCACAGCGCATGGTGGCGGAAGTGCCGGAGACATCCGCCGGCGCGCCGGTCGACCCCGAGACCCGGCAGGACGCGGGTGTCGGAAGCATCGCGGCGCCGATCCTCGAAGGCGCGGCGGAGGATGCTCCGGGCGAGCCCACGACGACGGCGCGAGAGAGCCCCGGTCCGATCGACGGGCCGATCGAACCGGTGGGACGGATTGCCGCCATCGATGCCTCCGCCGCCGGGATAGCGCTGCGCCCCGAGGCCCGGCCGGAGAACCTTCCGCCCCCACGTGGCCCGACGGTGATCGCCGTCGCCTCGCCGACCGGCGCGATGCTGAGGCCCGCGCTGCGCCCTGAGGCCGTCGTTGCCGAGGCCGCCGCCGCGGCGGCTGCGCTCGAGGCCGCAAGCGACCTCGCGGTGGCGGCCTCGGTCGTGCCGGGAACGCGACCGGCGAATTTCGCGCGGGTGGTCGCGCGGGCCGCGCCAGCGCCAGCGGCACCGCAGCAGCAGCAACAGCAGCAGCCGGAGCAGCCGCAAGCCAGCACGCCGGCGCCCCAGCCGGCGGCCGTGGCAACGCCAGCGCCATCGCTGCCCACCCGCGCATCGGTGGCCCAGCAGGCCACCCAGAGCCGGGCGATCAATCTGCGCCAGATGAACCTCGTCGGGGTATTCGGCACGCCGTCGGACCGGCGCGCGCTGGTGCGGATGCCGAACGGGCGGATCGTGTCGGTCAAGGTCGGCGACCGCCTCGACGGCGGCCAGGTCGCAGCGATCGGCGACAGCGAGCTGCGCTATGTCCGCCGCGGCCAGAACAACGTGCTGCGGGTGGGCGGCTGATCGCGTTTATCCGCCTGGCAGCAGCGCCCGCAGATCGTCGAGCCGATTGGCTTCCGCCGCCGGCTTGTCGCGCCGCCAGCGCAACATCCGGGGAAAGCGGAGGGCAAGACCGGCCTTGTGGCGGGGGCTTCGCTGGATCCCCTCGAAGGCGATCTCGAACACCAGTTCGGGGGTGACCCGCCGCACCGGCCCGAAGCGTTCCAGCGTGTTGCGCCGCACCCAGGCGGTGATCTGGCGGAACTCGGCGTCGGTCAGCCCGGAATAGGCCTTTGTGAAGGGCACCAGCGTTTCGCCATCCCACAACGCGAAGGTGAAATCGGTGTAGAGCGCGGCCCGGCGACCGTGCCCCGCCTGGGCATAGATCATCACCGCATCGACGGTGAAGGGATCGAGCTTCCACTTCCACCAGTCGCCCTTGCGCCGACCGCCGCGATAGGGGCTGGCGCTGCGCTTCAGCATCAGCCCCTCGGCCCCAAGCTCCCGGGCGCCGGCCCGCTGAGCGGCAAGCTCTGGCCACTGCGCAAAGCGCAGCGCGGGCGAGAGTCGCAGGACGCCCTGGGGCAACAGCGCCTCCAGCTGCGCACGCCGCTCGGCCAGGGGTCGGGCGCGCAGGTCGGCGCCCTGCCACTCCAGCAGGTCATAGGCCAGCATCGCCACCGGGGCCTCGGCAAGGAGCTTCTTCGGAACCGTGCGGCGGCCGATCCGCTTCTGCAGATCGGCAAACGGCATCGGCGCGTCATCGCGCCAGGCCAGAAGCTCGCCGTCGAGAACCGTGCCTTCGGGCAGCGCCAGGGCGCTGTCGGCGAGGTCGGGGAAGCGGTCGGTGATCAGCTCCTCGCCGCGCGACCAAAGATGCCAGGCCCCGCCGCGGCGGATCAGCTGGGCGCGGATGCCGTCCCATTTCCACTCGGCCATCCAGTCTCCGGGAACGCCCAGCGCCGCCGGGCCATCCTCCAGCTGATAGGCGAGGCAGAAGGGATAGGGCCGCGACAGGTCGGCGGCAGGGTCGTCGTCGAGGATCAGGGCGCGGAAGCTCGTGGTCTCGGGGCGCCAGTCGCCCATCAGCCGGTGGGCGAGTTCCGCCTCGTCACGGCCGGTGGCGCGCGCCAGCGCCCGGGTCATCAGCGTCTGGCTGGCGCCCATGCGGAAGCCGCCGGTGAGCAGCTTGTTGAAGAGGAAGCGTTCGGTGGCCTCGAGCCCGTCCCAGGCCCGCAGGATGGCAGCCTTGCGCGCCGGCTCCTCCAACGCCCCCAACCCCCGCAGATGCTCCATCCAGGCGCCGAGACTGCGGCCGTCGCGGCCTGCCGGCGGCGGCAGCACCAGGGCGATGGTCTCGGCCAGATCGCCGACCACGGGATAGGCTTCCTCGAAGAGCCACAGCGGGATGCCGGCGCGCTCGGCCGCCCATTCGCGCAGACGCGTGGCGGTGACCGCCCGCCGCGGCCGCCGCCCCGACAGCAGCGCGATCGCCCAAAGCCGGTCGGGCTCCGGCGCCTCGCGGAAATAGGCGGCCAGAGCCTCCACCTTCTCGCTGGTTCGGGTGGTGCGGTCGAGCGCGGTGAAGAGCGCGGCAAAGCGCTTCATGCACCGGTCTCCTCGGCCTCGGCCTCGTCCTCCGCCGCCTCGCCGGCAAACCGGGTGGCGATGGCCTCGGCCGCATAGCCCTGTTCGCCCAGCCAGCGCGCGAAGATCTCGGTATAGCCATGGGTGGCCAGCACCCTCTCGGCGCCCGAGGCGCGCACGGCCGCGTTCAGCCCGGGCCAGTCGGCGTGGTCGGAAATGACGAAACCACGGTCGGCGCCCCGTCGCCGGCGGATGCCGCGCAGCCGCATCCAGCCCGAGGCGAAGCCGGTGGACACCGGGCCGAAGCGGCGCAGCCAGGGCGTGCCAAGCGCCGACGGCGGCGCCATCACCAGCCGGCCCCGATGGGCTGCAAAGTCCAGATCCTGCGTCACCGGCTGGGTCGGCGGCAGCGCGATGCCCTGGTCGCGGAGGACGCGGTTGGTGGCCTCGATCGCCCCGTGGGTGAGCACCGGCGCCAGATGCGCGAGCGCGGCGATCAGACGCTGGGCCTTGCCCAAGGCATAGACGCCGAGCACCGGGGTCCGGCCGGCCGCGGCGGCCTCGGCCACCCACTGCGTGATCTCTGCGATCACCTGCGCCTGCGACGGCCATGTGAAGACCGGCAGCCCGAAGGTGCATTCGGTGATCAGGGTGTGGCAGGCCACCGGCTCCCAGGGGGTGGACAGGCCGTCGTCGACGAGCTTGTAGTCTCCGCTGACCACCCAGACCTCGCCCGCCACCTCGACGCGGATCTGGGCCGCGCCCGGCACATGGCCGGCGGGATGAAAACTCACCTCCGCCCCGCCGATCCGCCGCGGCACGCCGTAGGCCAGCGTCTCCATCCGGATGCGACCGAGCCGATGGCGGATCACCGGCGCCGACCCGTCGGTGGCGAGATAGGCACGGCTGCCGGGGCGGGCGTGATCGGCATGGCCATGGGTGATCAGTGCCCGCGGCACCGGGCGCCACGGATCGATGTGGAAATCGCCGGCCGGGCAGTAGAGACCGGCCTCGGTCAGCATCAGCACCGGATCGCGCGCCATGGCCGCCATCCTAGAGCCTCCGCCGGCCGGGGAAAGACGCGGCAGACAATCCGCCAGCGCGGCCTCGGCGGCCACGAGCCCAGCCTGCAGCGCACCCGCACAGCCGCGCGAGACGGTGAAAGCCGGGCAGAGCAAGAGCCCCGGCGCCGCGCTGCGCGCCGTCGGGCAGCGGCGGAACAGCCGGGCGCGCGTGGGACGGGCGCCGCAGACCTCGCCCCGGGGTGTCCCGCGGCGGGTCTGCATGGCTCGCAGTGGCGATCTCGGCTTGGGTCACGCTGCCGGCGATCCCGGGAAACTGCCGGTCGAGATCGGCGCCCAGGGTCTCGATCCACTGCGCGGGGCGCCGTCTCGGCCGGCGCGTCGCGCCCGGCCCAGCGTTC
>PUNI01000183.1 GCA_003551745.1 Paracoccaceae bacterium
CGCCATTTGCGAGTATTTCGAGAAAGACGGGCGCCTCGCGGCCGCCGCGCAGCACGATGGCCCCACGCTCAGGGTCCGCATGCCAGCGGCCGATGTCGCCCGAGCTGTCGCTGGCGCCGCCGTATGTCTGGCTCAGGTGATAGATCTGGTCCGGCCAGAGGTTCAGATGCCACGTCATGCCGGGCCCCGAGGCCATGGGCGTGGTGCCGGTGAAGCTTGCCGGCAGCCTCAGACCCGGGGCGGTATATATCTGTGCGCCGCGCTCGGGGCGTGCCGGAACGCGGCGCAGGATGACTTCCACCTCCATCGGGGCGTCGCGGGTGATGACCGGGGCGTGGGTGTCCGTCGTCATCAGAAGCCGATCCCCGAGGGTGATGCGCGCCCGGACGGAATAGCTGTGGCGGTCGTCGATCAGGGCCGGATCATAGGTCAGCACAAAGGAATAGGGCGGCGCGACCAGGGGCTGGTGCGTGTCGGTGGCGATCACCTCGGCCGGGGCGCCGGGGCGCGACACGTCTTGCAGCATTACCTCCAGCACGGCGCCGGGCGGGAGCATGGCGTGATCGAGGTAGGTCGCCGTGCCGGTGACGCGCGCCTCGCTGGCAGTGGCGCCGCCGATCGGAGCGGACAGGCCCACCAGCAGGGCGACAATGAAGAGGGGCAGGTGAACGGGGCGCATCGCAAAGCTCGCGGGTTGGGGGGGTCAGGCCGACAGGACCCGGGCCTTCTGTGCGGCAAATTCCGCCTCGGTCAGCACGCCCTTTTCCTTCAGCTCCGTCAGCTTGGCCAGTTCGTCGGCCGGCGAGATCTGCGCCACCGAGCGGATGTAGCTGCGGCGCGTCTCCTCCGCACGGGCCATCGCGTCGGCGGCGTGCTCCTGCATCCGGTCGCCCCGCGCGATGATGTAAACCAGTACGCCCAGCCACGGGATGATGATCACGAAGCCGATCCAGAGCGCCTTAGCGACTCCGCTGATGTCCTGCGAGCGGAAGATGTCGGCCACGACCGAGATCAGAACCCAGAACCAGGCGATGAGCAGAAACAGCAGGAAGATGGACCAGAGGATGTCGAAGAAACCGAGGGAGTTTTCCATGTGGGTGCCTTTGTTCTAAAGTGTCGGGCGGGGACGGACGCGCCTGTGCCGGGCTCGGCGGCAGTGATGCGTTCTTTTCGCCCATGCGGTGTGGAGTCAGCGCGGGAACAGGATCGTCGTGCCGATCCGGAAGCCAAATCCACGCGGCCCGCCCTCAGGGCTCTTGGCCCAGTAGCGCAGACCGGCCTGCAGGCTCACCGGCTGGCCACCGATCCGGACCAGGCGAGCGGCGGTGAGGTTGACCGGCACAGCCAGAGCCTCGCGCTCCCAGTCGTAGAGTGCCTCGGCACTTGCGGTCAGTGTAACCGCCGCTGGCGATGTGTAGGAGAGGAACGGCTGGACGAAGCTCTGGTTGACGTTGGCGCGATCCCGGTCACCGCCCACCGACCAGAGATGGTTTAGCAGCGCGCCATAGGTGAAGGCGCCGTCGATCCGCAGGGCGGCGACGGTGGGGCCAATTGTCCACTTGCCGGTGCCCAGGGCATTCTCGCTGGCGGTGGGCAGGCCGAAGGCAAGGCCCGCACCCCAGATCAGCCCACCGTCGCTGCCAGCCCCGGCGGGCGAAAGGAAGAAGCTCTGCAGGATGTCGCCCAGACCGGTCTGACTGCTGCCCGGCACCACGTTCTTCTGCTGGATGACCGGCACGATCGTGCGACTTATCAGGGTCCAGTCGTCGCTCAGCCGAATGGGATAAACCGGCTGAATGTTTAGCGTTGTGCGCCACCCATCCCGGTCGGCCCCGAAGCCGCGATCGCGATTGATCTGGAAAGGGACGCTGACGAGATCGGCGATCGGGTTCGTCAGGGTTTGCGCAAGCTCGGCATCCTGCGCGGACGCGGCAGTGGGTAACCACGCGATCAGCGCAACAACCAGCACGATGGCCGGCGCGCAACGAGTTTCGGTCATCGGAGTCTTCCCTGTTTGGCGCCGGTGGCTGGGAGTTCGCAAATGCGCCTCCAGGCCCGGGCTGTCTTGGCCGTTGCCGGATGGATGGATCATGGCGCTGATGCCGCCGCCCCCTCCGATGCGGCCACCGGCCCCTCCGAGAGCAGCCCCGCCCAGATTGCCGCGCCCGCGGCCGCGCCGATCAGGGGCGCCACCCAGAACAGCCAAAGCTGGCCGACCGCTCCGGTCTCGGCGAACAGGGCGACCGCCGTGGAGCGGGCGGGGTTCACGGAGGTGTTCGTCACCGGGATCGAGATCAGGTGGATCAGCGTCAGCCCGAAGCCGATGGCGATCGGGGCGAAGCCCGCCGGCGCCCGTGATGACGTCGCGCCGAGGATGATCAGCAGGAAAAATGCGGTCAGCACGACTTCGATCAGAAAGGCCGATATCAGGCCGTAACCGCCTGGCGAGTGGGTACCGTAGCCATTGGATGCGAAACCTCCCGCGCTCCAGCCCGGCGCGCCGGATGCGATCATGTAGATTAGGAGGGCAGCCAGAAGGCCGCCGACGACCTGTGCGCCCCAATAGGCCGGCAGATCCGCCCAGGCGAAGCGGCCCGACACGGCGAGGCCCAGCGACACCGCCGGGTTGAAATGCCCGCCTGAGATGTGGCCGACGGCATAGGCCATGGTAAGCACGCTCAGCCCGAAGGCCAGCGAGACGCCGACGAAGCCGATCCCGAGTTCGGGAAAGCCCGCCGCCAGGACGGCGCTGCCGCAGCCGCCGAAGACGAGCCAGAAGGTGCCGAAGAATTCCGCCGAAAGTTTCTTCATCATCGTTTCACATCCAGATACGAGGGCGGGGCGCCGCCAGGGTTCGCGGGAACGGCCTCGTCAGGGACACAGATGCAATCTGTGCAATCCGATCCGGTACGGGTCCTGCGTGCAGGTGCCCGCCCGATCCACGCCTGCCCGCCGGCTCTCAACTTCCCGGGTCCCGCTTGCAGATGCCGTAGGGGCGCCCCGCACTGCAGCGTGCGGTCGAGATCCAGCGCCGCCTCGGTCCTGGCACCGCGAGGGAAAGGCGGTTCGGGACGGAAGCGGCGCCGGTAGGCCCGGGCGCCCCGCGGGGCGCCCGGATTGCGGTATCAGAGGGTCGGCTTCCAGGGGCCGTCCTCGTCCTCGGGCAGGCCGCGAGAGATCGGCGGGCCCATCGAATGGTCGGTGCCGTCGTCGTAGGTGCCGGTGAACATGATCATCTCGCAGAAACCGGTCGCCACGATCGGCCCGTCCGGCCCGCCTTCGCGGAGCTGGATCACCCCCTCGATATAGGGTCCGGCGAAACCGAGGCCCTCCTGCTCCTCAATGGTCGGTTCGTACCAGAAGGTGCCGTGCGGCGTCTCGATCCGGCCGTACCAGGGATACACGATACCCGATTTCTCCGAGGTCCACATCCGCTCGGGGATCAGCTTGAAGGCCGGGCCGAAGGCGTAACTCCGCTCGAAGGTCTCGCCGTCCATGTGGAAGTAGCGGTTCACGTTGTAATTCGGATTCCGGAAGTTCTCGCCTGCGTAGTACTGGCGGAAGGTCATCAGGTCGCCGCTCTCCTCGAACCGGAACCAGGCCCAGAAATAGCGATACTGATACGTGTTGCGGAAGTTGCCCCACTGGTGCTCGAACCAGCCGGTGCCCTCGAAACGGACCGTGCGGCCGGCCACTTCGAGTTCGCCCGACGAGGCCATGTCGGGCGCCGTGTAATAGATCGTCAGGCCGTACATCGTTTCCGGATTCTGGCGCTTCTGCGGATCGACGCCGATGCTTTCCAGACCCCAATAGGCCATCGGCGCATACCCCGGCGCCTGGGCCCGGGACGTCATCGAGAGGCGGAACGGTTCGTTCCAGTCGTCCTTCTCGGTGGTGTAGCCGCCGAACTCCCACGTCTCGGTGGCGTGCGTGTAGGCGGTGGTGAAGCCGCTCTTGCCGTCGTCGATCTGGTAGCGGAAGTGAAAGTCGTCCGCATCCGGCGCCGAGCCTTCGGTGGTCATCGGTCCGGTGATGTAGAGCAGCGCGGTGTGGAACTCGCCGGTGTCGAGGTTGTGGAAGGCGAACAGCACATTGTGCAGCGGGCGGCCTTCCGCCGCGACCCAGCCCTGGCTGAGCGGCACCCAGAACACCGAAATGCGCTCGCCGGTGTCGAGGTCGCGGCCGAGCACGGTGATGTAGTGCCACTCGTTGAAGTCGTTGCTCTGGTAGAATTCTCCGCCATGCCAGGCATGGTCGCGCGGGAGGGTATAGAGCGCCTGCCCGGTCGTCGTCTCGATGCCCGGTCCCTGTAGGGGGGCCGGCCCGTTCGAGGCGCGCGCCGGACGGGTCGTTGCGGCCATCGTGCCGGCCATCGTGCCCGCAAAGGCACCGGAGCCGAGCAGAAGCCCCGTGGCGGGGGCGGCCTTCAGCAGGTCTCGACGGGTATGCCCGGACGGTATCGTCGTCGCGGTGTCCTTGTCGTCGCTGGTCATGTCATTCCTCTCCCTCGGGTCGATGATACGGCGGCGCGCGCCCGCCCGGCAGGTACCTGTCGCAAGGGACATCTGCGGGACGGACAGGGCGCAGGCGCCGCGCCTGTTTGGCGGGTGCTATGTCACAGAGGGCAAGGTCGGGGTCCAATATCAAAGCTGACGGCTGTGATGCACATTTCAATTGTGCCCAGCCAGGCACTGGCGTCCGCCGCGCCTCGGCCGTGTCGGACAGTCACGGTCGTTTCATGCCGATCTGGAGCGCCAGTTCCGGGCGAGATGCCCGTCAGATCGCCTTCAGAGGGCCGCAGGCTCCGGGTGTGCCGGCGCTGTCTGCCCCGACCGAAGCGGTGGCGCCAGTGGTGGCGGGCGGAAGGCTGAATTCCGTTTCCGCCTGCGCCGCCTTCAGCTTCTCCACAAATCGTCTCAGACCGCGCGACCACGGCTGGTCGCGGCGCCAGACCAGACCGTATTCCATCCACAGCCAGGGTTCCGCGATCGGCAGCGCCACCAGGTCGCCGCGCTCGAGCTGGGTTCGGATGAAGACCGGCGGCGCGGCGCTCAGGGCTTGCCCCGCCTGAACCGCTGTGACCATCGCGTCGAAGGTATCCAAGCAGATTGCGGGCACGAACTCGCCGGTTTCCGGATCGCGGCGGCCCGCCGCGCCCAGATCCTTCGGCAGCAGGTCCAGCCAACGGCCCTGCATGATCGTGCAGGCCCAGGGAAAACGCATCAGGTCCGCCCACTCGATCTGCTCGGCCTGTGCAAGGGGATGGGAGCGGGCGCAGAAGAAGGCCA
>PUNI01000148.1 GCA_003551745.1 Paracoccaceae bacterium
CCTCGGCGTCGGCATAGCCGTCTTCGCGCTCGTCGAGGGCGAGAAGACTCTGCAGCGCCACGACCTGCTGCCCTTCGCCGCAACAGTGGCACAGCCCGCCGACCGGTCGTCGGATCGGTCGTCGAACGGATCGGACGGGGCCGCATCGCAGGATACGGACGACGAGAGCGCCAAGGCCGGGTCCGGACGAAGCGGCCAGAAGAAGACGGACGAGCGCAAGGAGCAGGCTGAAGACAGCGACGGCAGCCCCCCCGAGGGGGAACGGCCGCGCGGATTCGGGGAGGCGGATGCAGGCGCGGATGGAGGCAAGGGCGCCGATGCCGACGCCCGCAAGCGCCTTGCCGAAAAGGATCGCGACATCGCCGAGGCCGACCGGCGGATCGCGGAGGCCGAGCGCCGGATCGTCGAGGCAGACATCGAGATCGGGAGCTCGAGCGGCCGGGGCGCCGCGCCAACGGCAGACCCGAAACGCTCGGCGGATTGACCGACGACACGGTGCCGCGTCCGGCGGTCGCGCCGCCCTGCGGGGGGCTCGACCCAATGCGGGCATGGCTGTCAGGGGAACGCCCGCTGCGCCGCGCCGGCCCGTGGCCTGCCGTCGCATCGCGCCGCAGAGGCCGTGTCGCGCACCAGCCGCTGCGGGGCGGCGGCGCAGACGCCTTCGGGGGCCTGCCGGCCCCCCTCTCCGGCGCAGGCAGACCGGCTCAGTCCTTCCTGTCGCGGATCTCCGCGGGCGGTGCGGTCGCCTCGATCGCCGTGAAGGGCTCGTCCACGTGGTAGATGTGCGTCGCGCCGGGCGGCACGAGCCAGCAGTCGCCCGGTTCCAGCGAGATTTCCTGTCCTTCGATCTCCAGCCGTGCGCGCCCGCTGATGACATAGCCAAGCGTTTCGTACTCGCGGGCATAGGGATGCCTTGCCTCCCCGTCGGGGACCTTCTCCCACAGGCGCATCGACATCTTCCGGCCGGCGACCAGAAACTTCTGGCCCATCTCTCCGACCGGCGAATGCGCGAACTGGACCTTCTTGATCGTGGTGTCGGACTGCATTGTCTCCTCCTTGGTTGGTTCAGCTACACGCCGACGCCGGAAGCCCCTGCAGGGCGGTGTCCAGGGCCTGCGGGGCGATTCCCAGCGTGGCAAGCCCGTCTGCGGCGATCTTGTCGGCACGCATCAGCGCGACCTGATCGCGGGTCAGCGGGGCGCCCGGTAGCCGCTCGGCCAGCAGCGCGACGGCGTGCCAGAGCGGAAACGGAACGGGCAGCGGCCGCAGATCGAGCCCCGCGGCCGACGCGATCTGCGCCACGAGGGCCCGATACGGCTTCACCTCGGGCCCGCCGCATTCGCACACATCAATGTCGTCGCGGCCGAGGAGTTCCACGATGGCCCTTGCCACGTCACTGCGGTGAACCGGCTGAAGCCGTGTCTCGCCATACCCGAAGAGCGGGAAGACCCGTGTGCGCCGCAGCACGCGCAGGACCTGTACGACCAGGCCGCCCCGCGCCGAGAACAGCACCGTCGGCCGCACCATGACCGCCCCGGCATGCGCGGCGCGCACCGCCTGCTCGCCCTGCCCGCGGGCGCGGATATAGCGCTGCGGCGATCCCGCGTCGGACCCGACGCCCGAGACATGCACCAGCGCCGCGCCGGCCTCGCGGGCTGCGGCCGCGACGTTGCCGGCGCCTGTCACGTGAATGTCCTCGAACCCGACGGCGCGCGTCGGCAGATACAGGCTTACCGCATTGACGGCGCCGTCCGAGCCCTCCAGTGCCCGGCGCACCGACTCTGGCCGTCTGACGTCGGCCTCGATGATTTCGACGCGGTTGGCGCCGACGGTTGCGCCCGCCCGTGCAGGGTTGCGCACGGCGACACGAATGCGCCCCGTGCCCGCCTGTGCGAGGTGCCGGACGATATCCCGGCCGAGATAGCCAGTGCCGCCGAAGACGGTGACCTGCGTCGCCATGGCCTCACCCTTGCTGCCGGTGCGTGCGATCAGAGCGCGGCCGGGTTGACGGTTTCGTCCGCGATGGCGCTGAGGCGGGCGTCGGTCTGCTTGTCCTCGTCGAGGATCGCGGAAAGCACCTGTGCATCTTCGTCGTGCCCGAGCGTCCTGGCCCAGTGCACCAGCGTGCCGAAGACCGAGATCTCGTAGTGCTCCATCCGCTGAAGCGAGGCGATCAGCGCCGCATCCTTGAGCGCGCCGTTCGCGATCATGCCGACCCATTTGCCGCTCTCGTCGATGATGGCGTGCATCGCGGCGTCGTCATGGCCGTTCGGCCGCCCCCCATGCGCCTCGAGCAAGGCGTCGAGCCGGTCGCGATGGTCCACGGTCCGGGCCTGATGGGCCTCGATTTCCTGCGACAGGGTCGGGTTCGTCGCCTGACCTGCCAGCGTGCCGAGATGCGCTGCCATCTGCGCTTCGACTGAACGCAGCTCTTCCAACTCGGCCAGATACAGTTCTCGGAAATCCTTGACGGTCATGTCTGTTCTCCTTTCTTCCGGTTGGGTTTGCCCCGGCACGTGGGGCGCTGCCGGTCGACGTGCGCCGGACTCACTTCGGCATGCGCCGCGTCTGCGGAAAGCTGACGATCCATCTGGCGGCCAGGAGGCCCGGCACAAGCGCCAGAAGAAGCGTGATCACCGCCGCGGCGGTCCCTTCCAGCAACGCCGGCCCCGCGAGGGCGAGGGCGCCCCACACGAGCGCCATGAACATCAGCGCCGACACCAGCACCAGCACGGAGGTGAAGAGCAGATAGGCGGCGACCGGACGCAGCCGCTCGTGGCGGAGCGCCTGCGACACCGGCCAGCACGCCGCGAGCACCAGGAGGACAATGATCCAGACGACAGGTTGCGTGACGAATGCAGCGGTCATGTCGGCTCTCCCCTTTCCGTGTCCTTTCCTTCTACAGGCGCGCCTGCTCCGGCGCGGTGACCGACGCCTTCCGCGTTTCGCGGACCGGTTTCGCGCCTTGCGGCCAATGTGCACGCCCCGGCGACCCGGTGCCTTAACCTGCGTCAGGGCGCGGCCGGCTCCCGAACCGTCGTGTGGTGGCGACGGTATCGGGCTAACGGCCGCCGGGCGCATGGCGCATGAACAGCGCCCAGGCGAAGGCGAGCCAGGCGGCGAAGATCGCGCTGCTGACCGCCAGCATGGTCACCGGGCCGAAGGCGAAGATCAGCGGCACGCTCATCGCCGTGACGACCCCGCCGCCGACGAACGGCTCGAACAGCAGCTGCTTGTAGCCGAAGCTCTCGATGGCGCGGGTGCGGTTTTCGGGGTCGGCCATGCGCATCAGCAAGAGCCCGGTCACGGTCATGCCCATCGACTGGCCGAAATCGCCGATGCCGCGTTCGAACGGCGCGCGGTGGATGATCCGCGGCGCCAGGAACCAGAAGGCCGCGACGTTCCACACCGCCCCGGCGGTGGCGAGGATGGCCAGCACCTCCCAGTTGGCGGCGAGGATCTGCAGCGACAGCGTGGCCACCGCGGCGGCGATGGTGAGATCGAGCGCCGTGGCGCCGATCCGCCCCATCAGCCGGGGGCTGACATAGCGCCCCAGCCCCAGCCGGTCGATCGCCACCTGCAGCGCCACGCCGCCGATCATCGCCAGCGGAAACAGCGGCACATGGCGCAGCACCTCCACCCCGTCGGGGCCGCCCCAGCTGGCGGCCTCCAGCCGGATCAGCCCCTGCTGCAGCAGCCAGCCCAGCGCGATCGCGAGCCCGATCAGCCCCAGCTGCAGGGTCAGGGGCTCGAGGATCGCGCGTTCCTCGCTGCACTCCAGGATGCCGGGGCGGTCGTCGGCCTCGTCGCCTTCGGGCATGGTGCGCTTGCGGGTGAAGTCCTCGCCGTCGCGCCAGCTGTGCCGGCGCTCGATCTGGATCAGCACGCTGCCCAGAACCACCGCCAGCACCACGCCGATGGTGGCCATGCCGAGGGCGAGGTCGCGGCCTTCCTCGAAGCCCAGCTCGTCGAAGGTGGCGCCCAGCCCGGCGGCGGTGCCGTGCCCGCCCTCGAAGCCGATCTCGATCAGCGCGCCGGCTGCCGGGTGGATGCCGAACACCGGCGTCAGCACCAGAATCGCCAGCGTCAGGCCGATGACATACTGCCCCCAGGCGACGGTCTGGCCGAAGGTCGCCTGGGGTGCGGCCATCTCCCAGATGCGGCGCGGGCCGGGGATCTCCTTGCCGAGGAACAGCGTGGCGAAGACGACGGTGATCAGGAGCCCCGGCGCCTCGCGCCAGACGCCGTGGGCGCCCTCGGGCAGAAGGGCGACGCCGGCCCAGCGGCCGGCCACCTCGGGGCCGATCATCAGCCCCAGCAGCCCCGCGACCACCGAGGCCGGCAACAGCGCCCAGCGCAGCGGCGGCAGCGCATCGCGCAGCACCCGGCCGGCCAGCAGGAGCAGCCCCAGCAGCACACCGGCAAGGAAGATGTCGCCCAGGGACATGGTGTCAGTCCAGCGCGTCGTGGCCGATGTTGCCGCAGGCCGACAGGTCCGAGCCGCCTGCGTCCGGCAGGCGTCGGGCGAGGTCGCGCAGGCCGCTGCGCAGCCCTTCCTCCAGCACCGGGTGGTAGACCGGCATGGCGAGGATCTGCGGCACCGTCATCCGGCGTTCCACCGCCAGCGCCAGCAGATGCGCCATGTGCTCGGCCTCGGGGGCGCACATCTCGGCGCCCAGCAGGCGGGCGTTGGCAGGGTCTGCATAAAGGCGCAACAGGCCGGCGTTGGTGGCGGCGATGCGTGCGCGGCCCTGGCGGGCGAAATCGACCTCGCCGGTGACGGTGCCCTCGGGCAGGGCCGAGCGCGGCGGGCCGACGCGGGCGACCTGCGGGCTGCAGAAGGTGATCGCCAGCGGGGTGCGGCGGCAGAAGCCCGCGGCCGGCGCATCGGGGGCCGCCAGACGCCCGGCGATGTGGCCCTCGTCGGCCGCCTCGTGCAAGAGCGCGCGGTGGCCGTTGGCGTCGCCGGCCAGAAAGACGCCTGTGTCGCCGATCCGCAGCGTCTCGGGGTCGAGCGCGGGCATCCCGCTGTCGTCCAGCGACACGCCCAGCGTCTCCAGCCCCAGCCCGTCGAGGTTGGGCTTGCGGCCGATGGCGGCCAGCACCGCATCGGCCTCGAACGCGGCCTGACCGGCGGTGACGCGGATGGCGCCGCCCGTATCCTCCAGCTCCGCCTCGGCGCCGAGGTGGACCGCCAACTCCGCCCCAATGAGCGGGCGAAAGGCTTCGAGGACGGCCGGATCGTCGATGCCCGCCAGCGTCTCGGGGTCGAGCGCGGGCATCCCGC
>PUNI01000574.1 GCA_003551745.1 Paracoccaceae bacterium
AGACCGCCGCCACCATGCCCAGCAGCAGCGCGCCCCCCGGCATGGCCTGCAGCGCGACCCCCAGCAGCAGATCCGGCACCGCCACCGCGCCCGGGGCGCCGGCCAGCGCCCAGCCCAGCGCCGGCAGCGGCGCCAGCGGCAGCAGCCGCAGAACCGCGCCCTGCAGCGGCCGCGCGGCCAGCGCGGCAACGAGCGCGAGCGGCAAAAGGAAGGCCGACAGCAGCAACGCGGCGGTCATGGCAGGGGCTCCAGATACTCGCGGGCGACGATGAAGCGCGTCCACTCCAGCGGGCTGAAGGGCGCGTTGGCGAAGACGCCGGCGACCACGACGAGGGTGGCGGTGGCGATGGGCGGCGCGGTCAGAAGCCAGCCGATCCGGGGCCGGCCCGGCACGGCCGGGGCGCCATCGGCGTCGCGGAACCAGGCGCGGTGGACGATGGGCAGGAAATAGAGTGCGTTCAGCAGGCTCGAGCCGATCAGCAGCGCGATCACCCAGCCCTGGCCCGAGCCCAGCCCGCCGCTGGCCAGATACCATTTGCTGACGAAACCGGCGAGCGGCGGCAGGCCGATCATCGCCAGCACCGCCAGGGTGAAGGCCAGCATCGTGCCCGGCATCTGCCGCCCCGTGCCGTCGAGCTGGCTGACCTTCTTGACCCCCAGCCCCTCGGCCAGATTGCCGGCGGCAAGGAACATGGTGATCTTCATCAGCCCCTGGTGGGTGAGATGCGCCAGCGCGCCGATCGCCGCGATCGGGCTCGCCAGCGCCACGCCGAGCGTGATGTAGCTGACCTGGCTGACCGTGGAGAAAGCCAGCCGCTTCTTCAGGTCGTCCTCCATCAGGGCGCGAACCGAACCGTAGAGGATGGTGACGGCGGCGAAGGCCAGCAGCGGTGTGGTCACCCCGAGCCCCTGGGCCACGTCGATGCCGAAGACCTCGTAGACCACGCGCATGATGCCGAAGGCGCCGGCCTTGACCACCGCCACCGCATGCAGCAGTGCCGACACCGGCGCCGGCGCCACCATCGCGATGGGCAGCCAGGCATGGAACGGCACCAGCGCCGCCTTCACGCCGAGCCCTGCGATCAGCACCAGAAACAGCAGCTGCGCCTGCACCGGCGTCTCGGCCACAACCTCGGCCATCACGCCGCGCGGCACGAAGTCGGTCGTCCCCGCCATCACATAGAGCCACAGCGTGCCGAGCAGCAGCGCCAGCCCCCCGCAGAGCGTGTAGATGAGATAGATCCGCCCCGCCCGCAGCGCCTCCGCGGTGCCGCGGTGGATCACCAGCGGGTAGGTCGCCAGCGTCAGCAGCTCGTAGAAGATCAGGAAGGTGAAAAGGTTGCCGGCCATGGCGATGCCCACGGTCGCGGCGACGCAGAGGCTGAAGAAGCCGAAGAAGCGGCTCCGGTGCGGCCCCTTCTCCAGATAGCCCACCGCATAGACGGTGGTGATCAGCCAGAGCACCGCCGAGAGCGCGATGAAGAGCACCGCCAGCGGGTCGGCCTGCAGCTTGAAGGCGAGCCCCGGCAGCATCTCGAACTGGACCTCGTAGATCACGCCCTGACTGACCTTCCAGCTCAGCCAGGCAACCAGCGCGACCTTGGCTGCGGCGGCGGTAAGGTTGATCGCGGTGCGCAGCTTCGCGGCCCGCTCGGGCAGCGCGAAGATCAGCGGCGCCACCCCCAGCGAGGTGAGCAGGATGAACAGCGGCAGCAGGACGACCTCGGTCATGGCCAGACCCCCGTCGTGCCGCCCAGCGGCGCGCCTATCTCCAGGAAGGCCAGCACCTGCACCGCGATCAGCCCGAGCCCCAGCGCGCCCAGCGCAAGCACCAGCGGCGGCGCATCGGCGAGGGCCCAGCCCTGGTGCTCGCCCAGCGGCCCGCGCACCCGGTCGAAGCGCAGGAAGCCGGCCAGCACGCGGGAGAACACCGCCACGCTGAGGAGGGTGCCCACCAGCGTCACCACAACCCAGTGCCAGTAGCCGGCGGCGATGGCGCCCTCCATCAGCATCCACTTGCCGGCGAAACCGGCCGTCGGCGGCAGCCCGATCAGGCTGATGGCGGCGAGCGCGAAGGTGAACTGCGCCAGCGTGGGGCGGATCGGGGACCGGTCGAGCCGGGCGATCTCGTCATGGCCGACCTCGTCCTTGATCCGCCCGGCGGCGAGGAACATGGCCGCCTTGGCCAGCGCATGGGCCAGCATGATCAGCGCGGCGGCCTTCCAGCTCTCGGCCGTGCCATCGGCCCCGGCGCGGGCGAAGGCCACGAAGATCAGGCCGACCTGCGCCACCGTGGACCAGGCCACCAGCAACTTCAGCCGCGGCGCCCGCAGCGCCTGGATGCCGCCCCAGAGCATTGCCGTGGCGCCCAGCGCGCCGATCAGCGTCACCATCACCTCCGACGGCGCGACCAGATACTGGAAGAGCCGCAGCACGATGTAGAGCGAGGCCTTCACCACCAGCGCCGACAGCAGCGCGCTGGCCGGCGCCGTGGCGCCCGCATGGGCCGCCGGCAGCCAGTAGTGCAGCGGAAACAGCGCCGTCTTCAGCGCCATCCCCACAAGCGTAAGCGCCAGCACGGCCGCGAGCACCGCATCGCCCGCCCCGGCGATTCCGGCCAGTCCCGAGAGGTCCAGCCGTCCGTAGTTCAGATAGACGAGCCCCACCGCCAGCAGGAAAAGGATCGCCCCCACCATCGAGGCGAAGAGGTATTCGAGCCCCGCCTTGAGCGCGGCGAGGTTGCCGCGCAGCACCGTCAACCCGATGGCAGCGATCGAGATCACCTCGATCATCACATAGAGGTTGAAGAGATCGCCCGAGAGATAGACCCCGTTCAGCCCGGTCAGCAGCAGAAGCCACAGCGGCCAGAAATAGCGCCGCCGCCGCGCGTCCCGCTCGCCCAGTGCCGAGAGGCTGACCAGCAGGCCGACGCCTGCGGTCATCACCAGCATTACCACCGACAGCCCGTCGGCGCGCAGGTCGATGCCCAGCGGCGCGCCCCAGCCGCCCAGCGGCACGGTCAGCGCGCCCTCGGCCGCCACCTGCAGGCCCAGCGCCAGCGCCGCCGCGCCGGTGACGGCGACGGCGGCGAGCCCGATCGTCGCCGCCGCGCGCGGCACCGCGAAACAGGCCATCGCGCCGATCAGCGGAAGCAGGACGGCCGCCACCGCCCAGTCGATGCCGGCCAGATCAGCCATCGGACCGCTCCCGCTCCAGCACCGCGATGCGGTGGATCAGCGCCAACGCCACCGCCATGGCGCTGACCATCACGACGATGCCGGTGATCACCAGCGCATGGGGCACCGCATCGGCGGTGACGGGGGGCTGGCGATAGGCCGCCACGATCAAGAGGAAGGAGGCGCCCACCGCGCAGAGCTTCAGCGCCAGCACGCGGCGCAGCGGCGCCGCCAGCGTCAGCGCCCGGAAGAAGCCGATGCCGAAGACCGCGAGCCCGGCGAGGCCATAGATCAGGTCGGGGCTCATTTGCGCGCCTCCACCTCAACGCCCAGCGGCTCGGGCTCGCGGCCGAAGAACAGCGCGGCCAGGGTTGCGGCGATCGACAGGGTCACCACCGCCTCGATCAGCAGGATCAGCGGCTTGGCGAGCGCGGGCGGGTATTCGAAGGCCATCCGCGGGCCGAAGCCCACGCCCGCCGCCACCAGCGCGAACACCGCCGTGCCGGCAAGGAAGGCGCCCCGTGCCCAGGCCCGGTGCGCCGGTGCAGGCACATAGTCGCGGGCCAGCAGGGCGAGGATGGCGACGGCCCCCAGAACCGCGCCGCCCTGGAAGGCGCCGCCGGGCATGGTGGCCCCGGCCCAGAGCAGATAGGCCCCCACCACCACCGCCGCCGGCAGGGCCACACGTGCGAAGCCTGCGTGCAGCGGCCCCAGAAGCGGGGTGGCGGGCTCGGGCGCCTGCGCGACCGACCACACGGCGACGACCGCGGCAAACAGCACCACCACCTCCATCAGCGTGTCATAGGCGCGATAGTTCAGCAGCACCGCCGTCACCGGATGCTCGACGCCGCTGGCGGCGAGGTTCGCGGCGATGGCCGCCTCCAGCCCGGGGCCCTGCGCCGGCGCGGCGAGGAAGGCCGCGCCCAGCCCCGAGGTCACCGCCGCGGCCAGCGCGCCGACACCGATCAGCACCGGGCGCGGCGTGGTCTCGGCGCTCTCGGCCCCGCCGATGCGCCGCAGCGTGGCGAGCAGCAGCGCACCGGTGACACCGGCGCCGATGGCGGCCTCCGCCAGCGCCACGTCGGGTGCGGCCAGCCGAACCCAGGCCAGCGCCGTCATCAGCCCGAAGACGATGAACAGCACCACCGCGGCGAACAGGTCCTCGGCCGCCAGCACCGCCCAGGCAAGGCCCACCAGCGCCAGTGCCAGCGCCACGTCGAAGACGAGCATCGCGTCCATCACCGGCCGCCCCCCGTGCGCACCAGCCGGGCGATCAGGTGGGCGCCCAGCGCACCGGCGAGCGCCACCAGGCCGCAGATCAGCGCCAGCCGCAGCGCCCAGCCCGCCGAGCCCGCCGCCAGCGCCGCGCCGGCGGCGATCAGCACCAGCCCCAGCCCGTCGGCCTTGGTCAGCGCATGCAGCCGGCTGACCGCATCGGGAAACCGCAGCATCCCCACCGTGCCCGCCACGAAGAACAGGCAGCCCAGCGCCATCAGCGCGAGTGACAGCATCTCGATGCCGGTCATGGCCGCCCCCGCCCGGAGGTCGCGACGAAGGCCACCACCGTCACCGCCGCCAGCACCGCAAAGGCCAGCGCCACGTCCAGAAGCGCGCGGTCGCCCGTGGCCAGCGCCATCACGATCAGCACCGCCGTCGCCGTGGTCCCGAAGAGCTGCGCCGCCAGCATGCGGTCGGCCCGCGTCGGCCCGCGCAGAACGCGCAGCAGACCGCCGAGGATGCAGGCGAGCAGCACGCTCATCACCACCGGCAGGGCGAGGGCGAAGGCGGGGCTCACGGCCGCGTCTCCGCGAAGACCGTGAGCGCCGGCAGCGCGAACAGCGCCCGCACCCGCGCCTCGAGTTGCAGAAGCTCCGCGGTCGCGTCGGCGCGCACGTCGAGCAGATGCACGATGAGGTGGTCGTCCTCCAGCTCGGCGGTCAGTGTCCCGGGAAGCAGCGTGATGGCGTTGGCCATCACCAAGCGCGGCGCGCCGGGTGGCAGCCTCAGCGGATAGCGGCGATAGCCCGGCGCCACCGGCATCCGCGGGTGAAACGCCCGCAGCGCCACGTCCAGCGCACCGCGCACCGCCTG
>PUNI01000126.1 GCA_003551745.1 Paracoccaceae bacterium
CAACTCCGCCAGCGGCAGCCACGCCTCGCTCAACACCTCGGCCAATACAATCACTCCTCGGAACATAGTATCCGAAACGCCCTCCGGGCCCGCTTCCCGTATCCGTTCCGCGAACACAAGCTGTACCAGTAGTAGGCCTCCTCGCTGCTCATGTACATCACCGCATCCCGGATCTCATCGATCCTCCGTTTCTTGTTCAGGGGCTTCACCGCCATGAACAGAAGACCCAGCTTGACACCCGTCTCCTCCTCCAGGCGGTAACTTTTCGCCTCCAGCAGCTCGTCGAGATCGTGGCCCGCCTCCCGCAGGGCCTTGATCACCTGGTTGCGCACCCGGCGCAGGGGGTAGCCCCAGAGCTGGGCCACCCTCGTCGGTTCCTTGGGTTCCTCTTCCCCATTGGCGGGCAGCTGAAAGAGGGCCAGCCCCACATCCCCTGTCTCCCGCTCGAACACCGTCAACTCGAAGTTCTGGTCCCCAAACCGTTCATACATCGCAAGCTGGGAATAGATCCTACGCATCCGCTTCATCCTCCATGCGTACGGCCTCGACCTGGATGGCACCCAGCTCCATATCCGTCATGGTCTCGCGTACGGTGCGGAACGCATCGCCGCCGACACCAAGACCGTCCGGATACGAGAGGGTCAGCACCATCTGCACGTTGACATCGGAGGCCTCCCTGCCGAAAGCATCGGTGAGCTGCTTGAGCCGCTGGTAGCGGTTCCAGGATCCTCTGAAAGAGACCTCCAGGGTTTCATCTCCCTCAAATTCAGCCACCATCTCCTGTTCGATGCTCACCCGATCCGGATCGAGCTGGGGGATCACCAGGCCCAGCTTGCGGGTATCCTCGACAGCGTCCCCGCTGCCCCCCTCGACTGCGATCGAGAGCTTGGTGAGTTGCTCGATACCCTGATCGTGGCAGAGGTCCACGATGGCCTGAAAGGCCTGGTTGGGGACACCCTCCGCCTCCAGGGGCTCCCACCCCGGGGTCGGGACAGGTGGGGAATCGTAGGTTGAATCCTCCCCCTCCCCAACCCCACAGATACATTCCTCTAAAGGCCTACCGCAGTCCAGACATTGTTCGACAGCCTCCGCCTCTTCCCGTTCGAGGGGGAGATCCTGGTTCTCGGCCTCCTCCGGAGTATAGAGTACGGTGGTCGCAGAGAACTTGACCGGCGGGGGGCTGGAGGGCGACTCCGCATCGTAGGCCAGCTCTTTGTCCTCATCGTAGTATACCCAGGTCCCCGTCTGGATCCCGTTGGCGATCGTCGCTTTGAGCTGGTTGATATCCAAGATGATCTGCAGACCTTCCTTCTGGGCGAAGGCTTTACGCAGATCCTCGGTGGACAGGGAACCGCGATTCTGAGGCCAGGCCTTGGCCCGGACAAACTGTGCATTGAGGGGGTCCTCCTCGCTGTCCAGGACCTTGCTCAACCGCTTCAGGATCGCAAGCACCACCTGGCACTGATCATCGACAACCTCTCCTTGTTCCTGCCCGGGCAACGTCTCACGCTTCAGGTTGTCATACCCTTCCGGCGCCCCGGCATCGGGGTAGTAGAGGAAACGGTAGCATTTGGTGATCGCTACCCGCATGTTCAGGCCGGACTGTTCGTACATTGTCTGCAGCCTGTCCTGCTGCTCCTCCGCGAGCTCTCCCATCCGGTCCCGATCCTCTTTGATGATCTGAATCGCAAGGTACTTTTGGGCGAGATCGACCATCCTTTCCCGTCGATCCTTGTCGGCGACCAGAAACAGCAGGTGGTTTTTGAAGCGCCGGAAGCTTCCGGCGGCCCCGGCGTGGTTAAAAATACGCCGGACGACCTCCGGCGGACCCTCGGCATCCGCGCTGATTGCGGTCGCATCGTAGTGAATCACCGCCAGGTGGGGGCGTGAACTATCGTCCGGCACCTCGGCCGCCTCCTGGGGGAAGTGGACCACCTGGAGGATCCCGCTGGGCCAGATCTCCTCGATGACATCGTTCAGCAGTTTTTTGGCCCGCACCCGGCCCAGCGACATCACCTCATCTTCGATGATCTTGTTCAGGGCGGGTTCGGTCTTGAAGCGGTACCGCCGCCCATCGTATTCCAAGAACCAGCCGACGTTCTCCAGCTCATCGATGGCCCGTTTGATAAGGGCCGGGTCGTCCCCGGGTTGTACCACCGAAAGCCGGAGCGCATCCTCCTCGATGCCGCTTGCGATCTCGTGGGTCAGGCTGTTTAAAAAGATCGTGGTGGCCACCCGGGTGGCGTAGGGGGGACGGCCGGAGGAGGTGAACGCCTCATCGATCTCGGCCGCGTGGGCCCGGGAAGCTTCGGAGGCATTGTAGATATCGGCCTCGATGACCGCTCTGTAGCGGGGCCGCTCCAGCCGGCTGGTGAGGTCATGGGCGATCCGTTCCACACGAAGATCCATATGGTGCGGGTGAATCAGGTAGGTCTCCTCCGGTTGTTCCTGCCAGAGCTTCCGGACAGCGCTGGCCAGAAGCCGCAGGGCACCGCGGGTCCGCTGAAAGTTGGGGATGGTGGCCGTCTTTCGGGTGAGCGTGGTCAGAAGTTCGGGGTGGAACGGGTAACTCCGTTGGATCTCCTCCCCGTACTCGGCACGGGTGGCCTTGACCGGCAGTCCGGCATCTGCGATCTGGCGGTAGCAGTCGACATACTGGCTGGCCACCTCCTCGGCCGCGTCGCGGTCGGTGGTATGAAACAGCCGGTGGGTGACGATCGAGGCAATCTCGGTATCCTTGGCCGGGATGATGCCCTGCTCCTGGCGGGCGGAGGCGCTCCGGGCCTCCTCCAGTTCCCGGTTGATCGTTTCGGTCTCTTCGCCGAAGGCGTCGCTCGCTTCGGTCAGGGTGTAGACCAAGACCACATTCGAACGGCTGGCGGCAAACTCCATCAGCGACATGAGAAAGGCTACCGTCTGCTGGGCGAGAGAGGTCTCCCCCACCCGCGTCTCATCTTCAAAACCACGGGCGGTACGCAGGTACCGGGCCAGCTCATCGAGCATGATCAGGGCCGGCTCCTCACCGAGCATCCGCTCCCAGACCTGGGTGCCGGGTGCAACCCGCGTTTGGTCGCTCTCCTCAAGGAGGCTGTACCCGGCGTTGCCTTTGAGCTGGTAGGCGATCTCACCCCAGGGGGTGTAGGTGGTAATGGCGCCGTGGTTGATGCCGTTGGCCACATCGAGGTCGGTGCCAACCACCCCGGCGATCGCTTCCACCGGCTGTCCGGGTAAAAAATGGGGCGCGACAATGTGCTCGACAGCCTTCCCGAGGGCTGCACCGGAGGCGGCCAGATGGTAGAGCGCGATCAAGTTATGGGTCTTCCCGCCGCCGAAGGAGGTCTCCAGTCGAATAATGGGTGCGTTCGACGGTTCCGCCCCCGTAAGACGGCCTAAGGCCTCCCGCAGAAGCCGCTCCAGACCGGAGGTGGGGTAGGTGTTGGCGAAGAAGCGTTTCGGGTCCTGGTAGATGGGGTCGGCGCTGCCCTCCATCACGTCGTGGAGACGGGCCGCGAAGAGGTCCTCCCGGAGTTCGCCGGATTGTACCTCCTCCCGGGGGGTACAGCTTGCAAAGATGGTCTTCATGGGCCCTCACTCGCTTTCGGGGGGTGATCGGCGGGCTCGAGGTCCTCGAACCCGTCGTAGAAATAGGCGACGGCCGCATCCACAACCTGCGCCTGGGTCCTCTCGGTCTTCTCGGCCAGCTCCTGGATGCGTTCGATGGTCTTTAGGGTGACCCGGAGCCCCTTGAGCTTGCGCTTCTGTTTGGGGGGCAGGTAGGCATGGGGGGCAAGCCCGGTGTTGTTCGGGGGGTGCTCCTCGGCCTGGTCGGTATCATGCATGACAAACCCTCCTGGTGGGGTCTGAGGTAGAAACGACGTTAACAATCCTGCTATCGTATTGGCGGTGACCGTCTTGGCTTCCTGGTTTCGGCCGGGATTTGGTACGATGGACCTATAGCCGGGGACCAGGGAGGAGATGGAGGGGGCGGGCAGGAAGTTGGGAGACAAAAACGGAGGAGGAGCGCGATGTTTATCCAGGGGAAACGGTATTTGCGCAGGGAGCTTCACGCTACCTACGGTGGACAACAACAGGGAGGGATTAGTACCCCCCGGGATCATCCCCTCATTTTCTTGTTTACCGGTGATGTGGGAGAGCAGTATGGATATCAAGACGGATGGGATTCCGAGGGAATGTTTTTTTATACTGGTGAGGGACAGCAAGGTGATATGCAGTTCGTACGGGGAAACCGTGCTATACGTGACCATGTCGACGAGGGGAAGGATCTTCATTTGTTCCACGACGTTGAACGTGGAATCGTGCGTTATGAAGGACAGATGGTCTATAGCGGACACGAATACCGAAACGCGCCGGACGCTGACGGCCAGGAAAGAGAGGTAATCGTCGTTAAACTCCTTCCTATCGAACGGATGAGGGAAGAAAACCAAGACAAAGAGGGCAAGGAGCTTACGAGGCAATCCCTAGAAGAGCTGCGGGCGCTGGCAAAAGGGGAGGGTTCTCCATCGCCGGTTTCCTCCAAGAGCACGATACATGTGGTGCATCGTTCCCAGGCGATAAAAACTTATGTTCGTAAGAGGGCGGGGGGAACCTGTGAGGCTTGCAACGATGAGGCGCCCTTTGAAACGAGCTCAGGAGAGCCGTATATTGAAGTTCATCATATACGGCGTCTTTCGGATGGTGGACCGGACTTGCCGGAGTGGGTGATCGGGCTGTGTCCAAATTGTCATGCCAGGGCGCATTATTCTGTGGATAAAAGCCAGTTCAATGCATCTTTTCGGGAGATAGTAATGCAGAAAGAAAAGTTAGAGGAGGGTAGGGATAGGCACCTCCCCCCATCGCGCGATCTAAGGAACTCGAATCCGGGGGTTAATTTTAATCGATCCTGTGTTAATTATGCTATCAAAATTGATAAACAGAATGATCAGTTGGGGTAACAGGAAAAATTTAGGTCATTCTTTATATCACCACTGGCCCTATGCACAGACAATCGGTGTTGTGGACACGTTCATGATCGACGGTGCCGTACTGCGAAATTGGGCCCCACCGTGGGTGGGGCCCAACTTCGCAGTAGGGGGCTTTTGCGAACTTGCACTTGATACCCCTTGATTGTTCAGAAACAGTGCATCACCGAAGGGCCTACCGGGATACTGTATCCGAGCCTGTGGACCGAATGGCCGATCTCGCAGTATCTTTCAAACCCCTTTCCATGCTGCCCCGGCGATAGCTGTCA
>PUNI01000114.1 GCA_003551745.1 Paracoccaceae bacterium
AGGACCGCCACCTGCGCCGGGCTCTGCTGATGGCGATGGCCGAGGCCGAGGGGATCGCACATCTGCCCGGCGAGCGGGTTGTGGCGCAGGACGTCATCGCCGGGGGCATCCGCGTCGATCTGGCCTCGGGCCGATCGCTCACCGGGCGGTTGCTGGTGGGCTGCGACGGCCGCGACAGCGGCACCGCCCAGCGTGCGGGCATCCGCCGCGTGCACTGGGGTTACGGGCAGACGGCGCTGGTCTGCGCGGTCGCCCATGAGCGGCCCCATCACGGCGTGGCCCAGCAGCTGTTCCTGCCGGCCGGTCCGCTGGCGGTGCTGCCGCTGACCGGCAACCGCGCCTCTATCGTCTGGACCGAGACCGCGAGCGCCGCCGCGGCGATCATGGCGCTGGACGATGCCGATTATCTGGCGGCGCTGCGCCAGCGGCTGGGCGATTTCCTCGGTGCTGTCAGCCTCGCCGGCGGGCGCTATTCCTATCCGCTCGGCCTGTCGCTGGCCCAGAGCCTCGTTGCCGAGCGGGTGGCGCTGGTGGGCGATGCCGCCCATGGCATTCACCCGATCGCCGGGCAGGGCCTGAACCTCGGGCTGCGCGACGTGGCCGCGCTGGCCGAGGTGCTGGCGGATGCGGCGCGGCGCGGCGAGGATTTCTCCGCCGCGTCGTTGCTGGCGCGCTATCAGCAGTGGCGGCGGTTCGACGCCACCCTGATGGCGCTGGCGACCGATGGCTTCAACCGGCTCTTCTCGAACGACAACCCGCTGCTGCGCGGCCTGCGCGACGTGGGTCTCGGGGTGGCCGGCGCGGTGCCCGGGCTGCGCCGGGCCTTCATC
Source organism: Paracoccaceae bacterium (assembly GCA_003551745.1). Taxonomy (GTDB): domain Bacteria; phylum Pseudomonadota; class Alphaproteobacteria; order Rhodobacterales; family Rhodobacteraceae; genus Rhodobaculum. The sequence continues at coordinate 831 of PUNI01000114.1, forward strand.
CGCGAGGCGGCCGGCCTGACCGGCGATCTTCCGCGGCTTCTGCAGGGCCGGGCGATCTGAGCGGTCCAGCCCGCGCGTCCGTGTGCGTCGCGGCGTCCCGCCGGCCAGACCTGCAGCGGGCGCTTGCGTGGCGTGGCGCGGCCCGGTTCCGGCGTTGAACCTTCCCGACCGCCGCGCTGCGCGCCAGCCTCCCCGGCCGCCGCGGGCGGATCATGCGCGGCGGATGATGTTCACCGAGCATTTGGCGTAGCCCACCACCTTGGCGGCGTTGGCGCCCAGCAGATAGTCGCGCAGGCTCGGGCGGCGGGCGGTCATGATGATCTGATCGATTCCAAGCTCGTCGGCGACGTCGAGGATCTCGTCGTAGACCGTGCCGTGGCGGGCGATGGTGTCAACGCTGAAGCCGGCGGGAACATGCGGGGCCACCACCTGCTCCAGACGCCGCTCTGCCTCCTCCACCAGCTTGCGCATGTCGAACTCGCCGGCGCCTTCGAACTCGCCGCGGATCGTGTAGCGCCAGTCGAGACCGGCGAAGAGGTCCGGAACCACCGTCAGGGCTGTGACCTTGCCGCCGGCCGCCTGTGCCTCGCGGATCGCCCGCGGCAGGGTCAGCTCCCAGCTTTCCGGATCGTCGAGATCGACGGGAACGAGGATATGTCCGCTCATGGCCTGCGCCCCCTCTCAGCGCCGCTCGGGACGAAACAGCAGCCAGCCCATCCAGACCAGCATGGCGAGCACCACCATGCTGAGCATCGAGACGTCGAAGGCGGGGTTGATCGAGGCCGGCGGGCTGGGCAGTTCCGGCGCCAGCGCGCGGGCCTGCGGCAGCACCGGGTCGATGCCGGCGACGTTGGGCAGGGCGGCGTTGAGCGCGCGCACCGTGTCCGAGCCGAGCGGCAGGGCGCGGGGAATGAAGCTGGCGCCCGGCCCCTGGTCGCCGACCGTGCGCTCGCCGATCTCGCGCGGCCCGGCGATGACGAGCTGGGTCGAGAGCGTCTCCAGAGGCTGCTCGAGCCCGGGATAGGTTCCGGCCGGGATGCGGGCTTGGCGCAGCTGCGGGTGCAGGATGAGGTTGTTGCCCCGGTTCCAGCCCTCGATCGGCAGCGGGCGCGCGCCGCGTTCGATCATCAGCTCCATCGCCACGCTGCCCAGCGGGGCCACCACCACCGCGACATCGGCGCCGCTGTCAAGGAGCGCCTCGGCATAGCTGACGGCGTCCTCGCCGCTGACCGTGACCAGCCGGGCGGCCAGATCCAGCCCCTCGATCAGCGTGCTGGCGACCTGGTGGGAGCCGGTGGCCTCGATGTCGCTGGCGACGGTGCGGGCCTCGGCGAGGCTTTCGATCTCGGGGTCGAGGGCGAGCACATGCACGAAGCTGTCGCCGACCGCCCCTACCGCCTCGAAGCCCTCGCGCGGCACCGAGGCGCCGGTCTCGTCGATCTCGAAGAAGGCGCCGGCAGGGACGAGGGCGACCCGCGCCGCACCGGTATCGATCTCGTCGAGCGGCGTGAGGGAGGGCAGCAGCACCACTGGGCGGCCGGGAAAGGCCGCGCGCACCGCCCGCATCGCGGTCAGCGCCTCGGCATCGCCGATCACCGAGGGCAGCAGCGCGAGGTTGAGCGGCGGACGGCTGCCGCCGCTGCCGCGGGCATCGACCAGGCCCAGTTCGACCAGCGCGTCGCGGGCGACATCGACCGGATCCTCGCCGAAGATCTCGACGCGGTTGTTGAGCCGGCGCATCAGGTCGAGATCGAGAGCGCCGGCGAGCTGGTCCAGCGCCCCGGCGAGCGCTGGGTGCCGCTCCAGCGCCGCGTTGCGCATCAGCGGCGCGGCCTCGTAGACCGGGAAGAAGGCAAGGTCGTCGTCGAGCAGCCGCAGAGGGAAATCGGCGAGCTGGCCGTCGGAGGTATAAACGAGGATGACGTCGACCGCACCGTCCAGAAGCATGTCGTAAAGGCTGGCCCGGTCGTCGAGCGGGACGACCTCGACGGTGCCGAACTCAAGGCCATAGCGGCTCTGCAGCGCCTGGAAGCCGTCGAGCGGACGGGTCAGGAAATCGTCCTCGATACCGATGCGCAGCCGGTCGGCGCGCGGGATCAGGTCGGATATGGTGGTGAGGGTCGCGGTGCGCGCACGGTCGCCGCGGACGGCCAGCGCATAGCTGTTGTCGAAGCCGAGACGCTCGCCCCAGGTCAGCCCCAGCGGCGCGAAGAGCTCGCGCACGCGGGCGGTCGCGGCGTCGCCGTCGGCGATCGGGGCCTGGCCGAGCAGGACGAGGCCGGTGCCGTTGTATTCCGGGTAGATGTCGATCGATCCCCGCCGCAGGCCCTCGAGGTTGACCGCCGTGGTGCCGAAGGGGATGCGCCGGGCGACAGGGATGCCGGCCTCCTCGGCGATCTGGGCAAAGATCTCGGCGAGCAGCCGGTTTTCGGCGAAGTCCTTCGAGCCGATCACCAGCGGCGCGCGGGCGTCGTCGCAGCCCAGGAGCGCCAGCGCGGCGAGCCCCGCGAGCGCGGCCCGCAGCCAGCCGCCGGCGCGCGCGGCCAGGCTCACGCCTGCTCTCCCGGCGCCACCTTGCCGCGGGTCTGGATGGCGCGGGTGCTCGGCGGCAGCTCCTTTCGGATCTCTCGCAGGAAGCCGATGACCTGCAGCAGCAGCACCACCGAGAAGGGCAGCGCCCCGGTGATCGCCATCGCCTTGGCCACCTCGACCGAGCCCGACAGCAGCGTGCCGATGGTCAGCACGGCGATCAGAACGCCCCAGACCATCTTGTGCACCACCGGGGGGTTGAGGTTGCCGCCCGTCGTCATCATCGACAGCACGAAGGTGCCCGAATCCGCCGAGGTGACCAGGAAGATGAACACCAGAAGTGCGGCGACGACGCCCAGGAAGGCGCCAAGCGGAAAGTAATCGAGGAAGACGAAGAGCGCCTTGGTGACGTCCTGGAACACCAGCTCGGCGATGCCGGCGTCGCCGAAGAGCTCGACATAGATCGCGCTGCCGCCGAAGGTCGCGAACCACAGGATCGAGAACAGCGTCGGAACCAGGATCACGCCCGCGCAGAACTCGCGGATGGTCCGGCCGCGGCTGATCCGGGCGATGAAGATGCCCACGAAGGGCCCCCAGGCCAGCCACCAGATCAGATAGGTGAGCGTCCAGCCGGCCGTCCAGCCCTGCAGGCCCTCGTAGGGGAAGAGCTTGAAGGCCAGCACCGGCAGCGCGGTGACATACTGGCCGACCGAATCGATGAAGCTCTCGAAGATGAACTGGGTCGGCCCGAAGACCATCACGAAGACCATCAGCCCGATGGCAAGGGTCATGTTGAGGTTGGAGAGAATCTTGATGCCCTTGTCCACGCCGGTGGTTGCCGAGAGCATGTAGCAGACGAAGAGCACGCCGATGATCGCCAGCGACATGAACTGGGTCTCGCCAGTGCCCGCCACCTCCGCGAGCCCGGCGCGCACCTGCAGCGTGCCCATCGTCAGCGACCCGGCGAGGCCGAAGACCACCGCGAGCACGCCGAGCACGTCGGCCGACTCGCCGAGGATGCGCCGTGTCGGTCCGTGAAAGAGCGATGCGATGGGGGTCGAGATCAGCGAGGGCCTGTTCCGGCGGAAGGTGAAATACGCGATCACGAGCGCGCAGACCCCGTAGATCGACCAGGCATGCAGGCCCCAGTGGAGGTTCGTCAGAACCAGCGCCATCCGCGCCGCCTCGGGCGTGCCGCCCGCCTCTACCGGCGGGCCCTGGAAGTGATAGACGGGCTCGGCCACGCCCCAGAACAGGAGCCCCGCGCCCATGCCCCCGGCGAACAGCATCGCGATCCAGGAGGCGGTGGAGAACTCCGGGCGCTCGTCGTCGCGGCCGAGCCGGATCTTTCCGTAGGGCCCGAAGGCGAGATAGCCGGCGAGCACGACGAAGGCCGTGCATATCAGCAGCCAGTACCAGCCGAGCCCGCCCAGCAGGTAGTTGGTGAAGCCGAGCATCGTGCCGGTCATGCCGGTGGGATCGATCAGGCCCCACAGGCCAATCCCGGCGGTGAAGGCGAGCGCGATAAAGAACACCCGGTTGAATCCGCGCCCGGGCGCCACAGGCTTTTCACTCAACGCAAATCTCCTCTGACGATCCTCGGCGCCCAATCCTGCGAGCCTAGGTCGAACGGGGCGACACGATCAACCCGTGGTCCGCGAATGCCCCCTAACGCCGCGCCCGGCGCCGGGCCGTGCCCGTCCGGGCGGCGGCGCTGTCCTGCCTGCGGCCCGATCCCGGCCTGGGCCGGGCCGGGGACCAAGCATTCACCAGCCGCGCCGCCGCTCAGACCTTCGCCGCGAGCAGTGTGGCGGTGGCGTCCGCCGCGCCCATCTCCAGCTGATGGAGCGGCATCAGCCGCACGCCATCCGCCTGCG
>PUNI01000304.1 GCA_003551745.1 Paracoccaceae bacterium
CCCTGCGCGCCGGTGACGAACCGGCGCTGCGCCTCGCGCTTCGCACCGACGTCACCCAGGGCCTGCGGCACCTGCTCGTCTGAGCGCGACCCAGGGGTCGTCCGCATCAGGACTGCTCGTCAGGCTCGAAACCGGTGCGCAGCGCCCGCAGGACCGGCAGCACGGCGCGCACACGGTCGGCGCCGAGTTCGGCCACGGCCTGGGCGATCAGCGGGGTGATCGAGGCCAGCGCGGCATCGCGCGCGCCGCGCCCGGCCGGGCTGATCGAGACGAACTTGCGCCGCGCGTCGTCCCAGTCGGGCCGGATATGGACGTGCCCCGCCCATTCAAGCCGAGACAGCGTGTTGGTCATCGCACCCCGGGTCACGTGAAAGGCGCGGGCAAGCTGGGCGGGGGTGCGTTCGTCGCCGGTGCGCGCCAGCAGGTTCAAGACGCCGAAATGCGACAGCTCCATCCCCTTGGGCAGCGCCTTGGAGAGCCGGTTGCGCGCCAGCTGATCGGCCATGAAGAGTTCGCTGAAGAGCGCAGCCGCGAGATCGTCGGCCCGGTCCGTCATGGGGCCGCGGGGCCCTCGAAGGCCCGGTCGTGCTGCAGGGCCGGCACCCGGCGGCGGGCCTCGGCGACAGCGCCAAGGTCGATCTCGGCAAACTGGACGCCGGGCGCGGTGCCGGCATCGGCGATCACCTCGCCCCAGGGCGCGACCACCAGGCTGTGGCCATGCGTGCGCCGGGTCGACCCCTTGCCGGAGGCCGGATGCGCGCCGGTCTGCGCCGGCGCCAGGACCCAGGCGCCGGTCTCGATGGCACGGGCGCGCAGAAGCACCTCCCAATGCGCCGCCCCGGTGACAGGCGAGAACGCCGCCGGCACCGTCAGCAGCTCGGCGCCGGCCTGGGCGAGCCGGCGGTAAAGATGCGGGAAGCGCAGGTCATAGCAGACGCTCAGCCCGACCCGGGCGAAGGGTGTCTGCGCGAGAACGGCTGCGTCCCCGGGCGCGAAAGCCTCGGACTCGCGGTAGGTTTCGGTCTCCGACAGGTTCACGTCGAACATGTGGATCTTGTCGTAACGCGCGGCGATGGCACCGTCGGGTGCGATCAGAAAGGAGCGGTTGGCGAAGCGGCCGTCGCTGCCGCGGGACTTCAGCGCGAGTGAGCCGATCAACAGCCAGATGCCGGCGCGGGCGGCTTCCGCCCGCAGCCCGGCGAGGGTCGGGTCATCGGCCTCATCGCGCAGCACCTCGGCCTGGCGGGCCCGCGACGAGGACAGGCAGTTGGTCACCTCGGGCGTCAGCACGAAGCGCGCGCCGCCGGCGACGGCCTCGCGCAGCCGTGCACAGGTCTCGGGCAGGTTGGCGGCCGGATCGTCGGACGCGGTCAGCTGCAGCAGCGCCACGCGCACCGCCTAGCCCTCGAGGAGCGGATCGAGCCGGCCTGCACGCTCCAGCGCATAGAGATCGTCGCAGCCGCCCACATGATGCGTGCCGATGAAGATCTGCGGAACCGTGCGCCCGCCCTTGGCCCGCGCGATCATCTCGCCGCGCCGCGCGGGCTGGGCCTGAATGTCGATCTCCGTGAAGGCGACTCCCTTCTGCTTCAGCAGCCGCTTGGCCGCATGGCAGAAGCCGCAGAGCGGCGAGGTGTAGATTTCGACGGGCGGCATGGGCGGATCCTTCCGGCAGCGAGACTAGGCCGATTTAGCCCTGCTTCGCAACGCGCGCCAGAACCGCCACATGCACCGTGCTCGCCCCGTCGACGAGACATGCCTCGGCGGCCGCCGCCAGGGTCGCGCCAGAGGTCATCACGTCGTCGACGAGCAGGATCGGCCGGTCGGCCACCTGCGCCCGGCGGCGCGGGTGCAGGGCCAGCGCCGTGTCTAGGTTGCGAAAACGGCTTTCGAGGTCGCGCCCCTCCTGCGTGGGTGTCCGGCGGCGGCGGACCAGAAGGTCGGGGCAGCACTCCAGCCCAGTCTCGCGCGCCAGGGCCAGCGCCAGCACGGCCGACTGGTTGTAGCGCCGCGCCAGAAGGCGCGTCCAGTGCAGCGGAACCGGCGCCACCAGCATCCGCGGCAGCAGGATCGGGCTGGCCGCCCGGGCCAGCCAGCGCCCGCCGGCCCGCGCCAGATCCAGCCGGTCGCCATGCTTCAGCCCCAACACGAGCCGGCGCGCCACTCCGTCATAAAGCATCGCCGCCCGGCCGCGCTGCCAGGGGCGCGCGATCCGCAGGCAATCGTCGCAGATCGCCGGGGTTCCGTCATCGACGCCGGGCAGCGGCATCCCGCAGCTGTCGCAGACGAGGCCGGAGATGAAGCCGGCATCGCGCCAGCATGTCGGGCAGAGCGCATGCGCCTCCTCGACCCGCGTGCCGCAGCCCAGGCATAGCGGCGGGTAGATCAGGCGCAAGGCGCGTTGCAATCCCATTGCCGGCTCCTAAGCTTCTGCCCGACGCCACCCCTGCCCCGCCCGAACCGAGCTCCGTCTGCATGACCCGCCCGCCCGACCTGACCGACCGTCCCGCCCTCTGCCGCTTTCGTGCCCGCGCGGCGCGGCGTGGCCCGGCGCTGTTCCTGCATGAGGTCGCAGCCGAGGAGCTCGAGGAAAGGCTCGCCGAGGTTAACAGAAGGTTTACGGCGCCGGCCGTGGTCACCGGCTGGCCGACGTTCTGGCAGCGGCGCTTTCCCGGCGCCCGCGTGGTGGCCGACGCCCCGCTGCTCGATCTGGCCCCGGAGGCCCATGATCTGGTGATCCACGCGCTCTGCCTGCACTGGGCGGACGATCCGGTGGGTCAGCTGGTCCAGTGCCGGCGGGCCCTGAAACCGGACGGGCTGTTCCTGGCCGCGCTCTTCGGCGGGCAGACGCTGGCCGAGCTGCGCGCCGTGCTGGCCGAGGCGGAGGCCGAGATCGCCGGCGGGCTGGCGCCGCGGGTGCTGCCGATGGGCGAGATCCGCGATCTTGGGGCGCTGCTGCAGCGCGCGGGCTTCGGGCTGCCGGTGGCCGACTGCCTGAAGCTGCCGGCGAGCTATGCCGATGCCTTCGCGCTGATGCGCGACCTGCGCGCCATGGGTGAAGCCAACGCGATGGCGGCCCGGCACCGGAGGCCGGCCCCGCGCCGGCTCTTCGCCGAGGCGGCGCGGCGGTACGCGGAGGCCTTCCCGGCGCCGGGCGGGCGCATAAGGGCAGGTTTCGAGATGGTCTTCCTCACCGGATGGGCACCGCATGAAAGCCAGCCCAAGCCGCTGCGGCCCGGTTCGGCGCGGGCGCGCCTCGCCGATGCGCTTGGCACCCGCGAACAGCCACTGCCCGACCAGGTGCCACCGCAAGATTGACCGCAGGTCCAAAACCTTTATGTCCCAGCGGGCCACGCCAGATGGGACGCAGCCGGATCAGGGAATGGCGATGTTGGATTCGAAATCGGGCAGCAGCCTCACGCAAGACACCGCCCGTGCCCGGGCGTCCGAGCCGGAGCTCGCTCCCGCGGCGACTGCAGCGCGTTGTCCGGTCACCGGCACCCGCAGCCTGCACCACGCACCCGACGATCACCCGAAACTGCCGACCGCGAAGGTGGGCATCCTGCTGGCCAACCTCGGCACGCCGGACAACTATGACTACTGGTCGATGCGTCGGTATCTGAACGAGTTCCTGTCCGACCGCAGGGTGATTGATTACTCGCCCTGGCTGTGGCAGCCGATCCTGCAGCTGGTAGTCCTGTCGAAGCGGCCTTTCTCGTCGGGTGCGGCCTACAAGTCGATCTGGAACGAGGACAAGGGCGAAAGCCCCTTGATGACCATCACCAAGGAGCAGACGGAAAAGATCCGCGCGCGGATGCACGCCCTGCACGGCGACCGCGTGATGGTGGATTTCTGCATGCGCTACGGCAACCCCTCCACGCCGTCGAAGGTGACGGAGATGGTGGCGGCCGGCTGCGAGAAGATCCTCTTCTTCCCGCTCTATCCGCAGTACGCCGGTGCGACCACCGCGACCGCCTGCGACCAGTTCTTCCGCGCCCTTCAGGACCAGAAGTGGCAGCCTTCGGTGCGGACCGTGCCGGCCTATTTCGATCACCCGGCCTTCATCGAGGCGCTGGCGAAATCGGTGGAGCGCGCCTGGGAGGCGGCCGAGGAGAAGCCGGAGGTGCTGGTCGCCTCCTACCACGGGGTCCCCAAGCGCTACCTCATGGAAGGCGATCCCTATCATTGCCAGTGCCAGAAGACCTCGCGCCTGCTGCGGGAGCGTCTGGGTTGGCCGGAGGAACGGCTTGTGACGACCTTCCAGTCACGGTTCGGGCCGGAGGAGTGGCTCAAGCCCTACACGGTGGAGGAGGTCGCCCGCCTCGCCGAGAGCGGTGTCAAGCGGATCGCCGTGATCGCGCCGGCCTTCTCGGCCGATTGCATCGAGACGCTCGAGGAAATCAACGAGGAGATCCACGAGAGCTTCGAGGAGGCCGGCGGCGAGCAGTTTACCTATATTCCCTGCCTTAACGCCGACGAGGCCCACATTGCGGCGCTGGGCGCGGTGATCGAGGAGAACCTCGCCGGCTGGATCGACTGACCCGAACGCCCTTGGGCAGACAATCGTCCGGGTGTTTGCCAGGCAGGGATGCAACGAAAAAGGCGGTGGGCATGCCCACCGCCTTTGTTTTCGGCAATAGCCGAGAGATCAGCGCGAGGCGGCAGCCGCGGCGATCAGCACGAGCAGCAGGATCGGAACGATCACGCCCGCGGTCGACTTGCGGGTTTCTTCCACGATCACCGGCGGTTCGATGACCGGTTCGTCGAATTTGCCACCCATCGTGCCGGCGACCGCAGTCGTCGAAGCGAAGCCGGTGAGCGCGAGAGCGAGAGCGAGTTTCTTCATGTCAACCTCCAAGGATGGCCCACCGCCCGATTTTCTGGAGAGGACGACGCGGGCACGAAAGACAGTACTTCGCACCGCCTGTGAAAGCACTCTGATTCTTGAATTGCAACGGGTCTCGCGTGCAGGTGGCGCCAGATTGCGGGGGGCGTCGTCAATTTGGCAACACCTGCTGCCATCGGGTTTCGTGCAGACAAGCCGCACCGGGCCCGGAACGGTGCCGCCTTTCGCCGCAATGGTTTGCGTCCGTCCGCGCGGCACGCTAAGCGTCGCAGCCGTCAAGGAAGGGAAACAGCATGTCTCGCCTGCACTTTTTGCTGGGAGCGGCGGCGGCGGCGCTGGCCGCCTGTGGCCCGGGGATCGCCCCGCGGCCGGAGGATGCGTCGCGCATCCAGTTCCGGGCCCTCGATGCGATGAACACGCTGCGCAGCGCCCGGGGGTTGGTTCCCTTGGAACTGAACTCCCAGCTGATCGCGGCGGCGGCGACGCATTCCCGGGACATGGCCCGGCAGCAGCGCCCCTGGGCCTTCGGCTCCGACGGCTCCTCGCCAATCGAGCGGGTGCAGCGCAGCGGCTACCCGGGCCGGTTCCGGGGGATGGTGATCTCCGAGACCTTCGAGGACGAGCTTGAAACGATCAACGCGTGGATGATCGATCCTGACGATCGCAGGATCCTGCTGGACTCCGAGGCCCGCGACATGGGGATCGCCGGCTTTCGGGAGCCGAACGGCAAGCTCTGGTGGACACTGATCACCGGTGCGCGGAGCCCGGCTCCCTTCGCCTGAGGCCGGTCCCCGCGGCGCCGATCACGGGTGGATCGTGATCGGCGTCAGCGTGCGCACCATGGCATAGATCTGCTCCATCTGCCGGTCGGTCACGGCGATGCAGCCGGCCGTCCAGTCGCCTTCGGCGTTCTGGAAGTCCGGCCCCTGACCGTGGATGAAGATGTCCCCGCCGGGATCGACGCCCGCCTCGGTTGCCGCCAGCTTCTGGCTGGGCTCGGGGTAGGAGATGCCGAGCGAGAGATGAAAGGCACTGTCCGGATTGCGCCGGTCGATGATGTAGTCGCCCTCCGGCGTGCGCCCGTCTCCGTAGCGTTCCTTGTGGCCGACCGGATTGAATCCGAGCTGGATCGGCACCGCCTTCAGCACCTCGTCGTGGTGATAGAGCGCCATGGTGCGGGCGTCCTTCCACACGACGATGCGTGTCACCTCCGGCCCGTCATAGGTGAGAAACTTCGAGCGCTCGCCACAGCCTGCCAGCCCCACCGCGACCAGCGCTGCGAGCACGATACGAATCACTGCCATCTGCCTGCCTCTGGCTTGTTTTGGCAGACTATACCGCCGGAGCTTGCCATCTCCCTAGCGGGAAATTGACCGCTGGTGAAAATGTCAACCGTCGCGCCGGGCCAGCCGCTGCTCGATCGCCTCCAGCCGCCGGAGCACCTCGTCGCGATAGGCGTCGGTCTTGACGACATCCTCCTCGTGATGGGCCTCCTGCATCGAGTTGACGATGAGGCCCACGACAAGGTTCACCACCGCGAAGGTGGTCACCAGGATGAAGGGCACGAAAAAGGCCCAGGCGAAGGGATAGACCTCCATCACCGGGCGCACGATGCCCATCGACCAGCTCTCCAGCGTCATGATCTGGAACAGCGAATAGGCCGAGGCGCCGATGGTGCCGAACCAATCCGGGAAGCTCTGCGCGAAGAGCTTCGTCGCCATCACCGCCCCGATGTAGAAGATCATCGCCATCAGCAGGAAGACCGAGGCCATGCCCGGAACCGCGCGCAGGAATCCTTCCACCACGCGGCGCAGGCTCGGGGTGACCGACACGACCCGCAGCAGGCGCAGGATGCGCAGCGCCCGCAGCACGGCGAAGGCACCGGCGTCGGGGATCAGCGAGACCGCCACGATGGTGAAGTCGAAGATGTTCCAGCCCGACCGCCAGAAGAACCTCCGCTGGACGAAGAGCTTCAGCGACAGCTCGATGACGTAGACGGTGAGACAGGCGGTATCCAGCGCGACAAGCAGCGGGCCCGCCGCGGCCATCAGCGTGCCCGAGGTCTCCATGCCCAGGATGACGGCGTTGAACAGGATGACGCCGGTGATCGTGTTGCGGAAGAGCCGGGTTTCCAGCCAGTCGGCCAGCCTTGCGCGGAACGATCCGGCCGGGGCGTCGGTCGGGCATTCGCGGGACTGATCGGCGTCGGAGTCGGCGGTCGCGGTATCGGGGCTGCGCATGTCACTCGCTCTCTGTCTGCGGGCGGGTGGAAGTCGAGGGGGCCATATGCGGGCGTGACAGGCGTGCTGCAAGTTCGACATGGGCCGACCAGCGGAACTGGTCGACCACCTGCACCCAGTCGAGCCGGAAACCCGCCGCGCAGAGCGTGGCGGCATCGCGGGCGAAGCTGACCGGGTTGCAGGAGACCGCGGCGACCACCGGCACGGCCGAGCGGGCGATCTCGGCCGTCTGGGCCGCCGCACCCTGCCGGGGCGGGTCAATGACCACCGCGTCGAAGCGGGCGAGTTCGGCGGCGCTGAGCGGACGGCGGAAGAGGTCGCGCTGTTCGGTCGTCACCGGCTTCAGGCCGGAGGCACCCCGCCAGCCGGCGTCGAGCGCCGCGATCATGGCGGCGTCGCCCTCCACCGCATGCACCGCGCCCCTGGCGGCCAACGGGAGCGCGAAGGTCCCGCAACCGGCAAAGAGATCGGCGACGCGCCGGGCTGCCGGCCCGACGGCCTCGAGCACGGCGGCGCGCAGCGCGGCTTCTCCGTCGGCGGTGGCCTGCAGGAACGCCCCGGGCGGCAGCGCAACGGCCGCCCCGCCGAAGCGCAGGATGGGTGCGGCGTTCTGGGCCAGCAACTCGCCGTTCCAGGTCAGCCGGGCCAGACCGGCGCGGGCGGCCTCCTGCGCCAGCTGCGCGGCGCGGGCGCCCTCGGCCGGAAGGCCCCCGCGGGCAGCCACGTCGAGGCCGGTCTCGCTGCGGGTGACGGTGAAGGAGATCTCGCCCCGCCGCGTGCCGCCGATACCGGTCAACCGTTCAAGAACAGGGAGCGCCGTGCGCAGCTCGGGATGCAGGATGCGACAGGCTTGCACCGGCGTCAGCAGATCGGAGCCCGGCGCATGGAAGCCGACGATCACGCCGGCCCGGGTTCGCCGGCCGCCCAGCACCGCGCGGCGCCGCGAGGCCGGGGGCGAGACATGCATCGGCCGGAACGGCGCCGACAGGCCGTGCGCGTCCAGCGCGCGGCGCACCACGTCCTCCTTCCACGCCGCCACGAAGCCGTCATCGGCATGCATCAGCGCGCAGCCGCCGCAGCGGGCGTAATGCGGACAGGCCGGACGCACCCGATGCGGCGAGGGCGCAACGATCTTCGGCGCGGCGATGCGGCCGGCGACCGGATCGCCTTCGACCAACTCGCCCGGCAGGCTCCGCGGCACGAAGACCGGGCGTCCGTCCGCGTCCTCGGCCAGCCCGTCGCCGAGATGCCCGAGCCGGGCGACGGTCAGCCTCACTCGGCCGCCTCCACGCCGTCCTCGGTGCCGATGAAGCCGCCCGACTGCCGCTCCCAATAGCGCGCGTAGAGCCCGCCGCGGGCCAGCAGATCGGCATGGGTGCCCTGTTCCAGCAGGCGGCCGGCATCCAGCACCACGATGCGGTCCATCTCGGCGATGGTGGAGAGCCGGTGCGCGATCGCCAGCACTGTCTTCTTCTCCATCAGCCTGTGCAGCGCGGCCTGCACCAGCGCCTCCACCTCGCTGTCGAGCGCCGAGGTTGCCTCGTCGAGCACGAGGATCGGGGCGTCCTTCAGGAACGCCCGGGCGAGTGCGATGCGCTGGCGTTGTCCGCCGGAGAGGCGCACGCCGCGCTCGCCGAGGAAGGCCTCGTAGCCGGCGCGGCCCTCGTTGTCGCGCAGCCCCAGAATGAAGTCATGGGCCTCGGCCGCGCGTGCCGCCGCCTCGACCTCGGCCAGGCTGGCATCGGGCCGGCCATAACGGATGTTGTCGAGCGCGGGGCGGTTGAACAGGGCGGTTTCCTGCGTGACCATCCCGATCTGGGCGCGCAGCGACTCCTGGGTGACGCCGCGCAGGTCGTGACCGTCGACCAGAACGCGCCCCTTCTCGGGGTCGTAGAGGCGCAGCAGCAGCGAAACGAGGGTGGACTTGCCGGCCCCGGAGGCGCCGACGATCCCGATCTTCTCGCCCGGCGCGATGTCGAGGTCGATGTTCTCGACCCCGCCCGCCCGCCGACCATAGGCGAAATCGACATGGTCGTAGCGGATCGCGCCGCGCACGGGCGGCAGCGGCATGGCATCGGGAGCGTCGGTCAGCCCATGCGGCGGGGTCAGCGTGCGCATTCCGTCCTCGACCTCGCCGAGGTTCGAATAGATCTGCATCAGCGTGAAGCTGACCCAGCCGGTCATCTGCGCGATGCGGATGGCGATGGCGCCGACAGCGGCGATGTCGCCGGCACTGGCGCCGCCGAGGCTCCAGCTCCACAGGCTGCCGCCGATCAGGAGCACCGGCAGCAGGCCCGCGAGCGTCATCAGCGCAAAGCGGAACCAGGCAGAGACGACGCCGAAATCGATGGCGCGTTCGCGGAACACCTCCATCGCCCCAAGCGCGGCCCGGTCCTCATGGGCATCGGTGGCGAAGAGCTTCACCGTCTTGATGTTGGTGATCGCATCGACGACCTGCCCCGACACCATCGCCCGGGCACCGGCGCGCGCGCCCGATCGCGCCCGCACATGGGGCAGGAAGACCCGGATCAACGCCACATAGGCGACGAGCCACAGCAGCAGTGCGACGCTCATCCAGCCCGAGATGGTGAAGAGCAAGAGCACCGAGCCGATGATCGAGGCGAGCGCGAAGGCCACGGTGTTGATGCTCTCGGCGGTCACTTCGGTGATCGCCGTGGCCGTCTGCATCTGCTTCTGCGCGATGCGGCCGGCGAAGTCGTTGTCGAAGAAGGTGACGTCCTGGCCCAGCGTCCAGCGGTTGAGCCGGCTCAGCACCAGCGGGCTGATGTTGGGCACCACCACCACCGAGTTGGCGACCGAGGAGAGCCCGAAGGCCGCCGGCCTCAGGATCAGGAAGAACACCACCGCGCCAGCGAGCAGCAGCCAGTTGTCGGCGAAGACGGAATCGGGCGGAGAGCCAAGCGCGGCGTCGATGACCCAGCCCAGCACCAGCGCCGACAGAACCTCCAGCGTGCCGGCCAGCGCCGAGACCAGCGCTGCCACCATCAGCACAGGCCAGGCGCCGGCAAGGCTCCAGCGCAGGAAGCCCGCAAGCCGGCGCGGCGGCGGGCCGTCGGCCGGGCTGAAGGCGTCGATCAGGCCCGCCAGCGTCATTCCGCTGCCTCGGGCTCGGCCGGATCGGTGCCGATGAAACCGCCCGACTGCCGCGCCCAGAAGCGCGCATAGAGCCCGCCGCAGGCCAGCAGATCGGCATGGCTGCCCTGCTCGACCACGCGGCCGTCGTCGAGCACCACGATCCGGTCCATCCGCGCCAGCGTCGAGAGACGGTGGGCAATGGCGATCACGGTCTTGCCCTCCATCACCCCGTAGAGGGTTTCCTGGATCGCGGCCTCGACCTCGCTGTCGAGCGCCGAGGTCGCCTCGTCGAGCACGAGGATCGGCGCGTCCTTCAGGATCGCGCGGGCGATGGCGATGCGCTGGCGCTGCCCGCCCGAGAGCTTGACGCCGCGCTCGCCCACGCGCGCATCGTAACCCGTGCGGCCTTCGGTGTCGGCGAGGCCGAGGATGAACTCATGGGCCTCGGCGCGCCGCGCCGCCGCGATCACCTCGGCCTCGCTGGCCTCGGGACGGCCATAGAGAATGTTCTCGCGGACCGAGCGGTGCAGAAGTGCGCTATCCTGCTGCACCATGCCGATGTGCCGGCGCAGGCTCGACTGGGTGACGCGCGTGATGTCCTGCCCGTCGATCAGGATGCGGCCGGCCTCGGGATCGTAGAAGCGCAGCAGCAGCTTCACGAGCGTCGACTTGCCGGCGCCCGAGCGGCCGACGAGGCCGACCTTCTCGCCAGGATCGATGATGAGGCTGAGGTTCTGCAACCCGCCGGCGCCGCGGCCGTAGTGGTGGCTGACCCCCTGGAACTCGATGCGGCCTTCGCGGAAGTCGAGCGGCCGGGCATCGCGACGGTCGGTCAGCGCGACGGGCTGGGCGATGGTCTCCATGCCCTCGGCGACGACCCCGAGGTTGCGGAAGAAGGAACTCACCGCCCACATGATCCAGCCAGTCATCGCGTTCAGTCGCAGCGTCAATGCGGTGGCGGCGGCAACCACGCCGAGGCTCGCCGAGCCCTGGGCCCAGAGCAGCACCGCCCAACCCACCACCGCGACGATCAGGAAGCCGTTGAGCAGCGTCAGCCCCACATCCATCTTGGTGAAGATGCGCATCTCGTTCTGGAAGGTGAGGCGGGCATGCTCGATCGCGTCGCGGGCATAGTCGAGTTCGCGGTCGTGGTGGGCGAAGAGCTTGACGGCGTGGATGTTGGTGTAGCTGTCCACCACCCGCCCGGTGACCGCGCTGCGCGCGTCGGAGGCCGCCTTTGAGGCGGGGCCGACCCGCGTGATCGTCCAGCGCACCAGCCAGGCGTAGAGCAGGAACCAGATCAGCAGCGGGATCACCAGCCGCGGGTCGGCGCCCATCAGCAGGAGCCCGGCGCCGATCACATAGGCCAGCGCGAAGCTGAGCGCGTCGAAGACCTGGAAGATCGCCTCGCCGGCGGCCGGAGGCGTCTGCATGATCCGGTTGGCGATACGGCCGGCGAAATCGTTCTCGAACCACCCCACCGACTGGCGCATGACCTGCCGATGCGCCCGCCAACGGATCAGCGTGCCGAAATTGGGCAGGATGGCGTTGTTCAGCAGCATGACGCTGACGGCCTGCAGGACCGGGCGCAGCAGCAGGAGGAAGACCGCCGCAAGCACCAGTTCCAGCCCGTGCTCGGCCCAGAACCGGCCGCGCTCGGCCTCCGAGAGAAGGTCGACCACCCGGCCCATGTACCAGATCAGACCAACCTCGACCGCGGCCACCACCACCGACATCAGCGCGGCGAGCGCGAACACCTTTCGGAACGGCCCCATGTATTGCCGCAGGAACGGCCAGAGCCGCTGCGGGGGCGTGTCGGTCTCCTGATACGGCGTATAGGGATCGACGAGGCGTTCGAAGAAACGCAGCACGCGGGGCCTCACTCGGGGTTCGGCTGGATATAGCCCAGCGGGGTCGCGAGGAAAACCTCGCCCCCCGGCCGGGGGGGCCTCAGGCCAGCAACTCGTCCCGGCTCAGACGGAAATCCGAAGCGATCCAGCGGTCTTCGAGGGCCTTGAGCCGCCGTCCGAGGTCGGGGCCCTTGAGGCCGGGCATCAGATCCGCCGCGACGAGGGGGAACTCGGCCCGCGCCCCGCGTCCGATCGCCTCGCGCCAGCCGGTCTGAGGCGGCCGGCCCGCGCGGGCGGCGCGCACGAGCACGATATCGGCCGCCGCCCAGGGCCCGTGCCGGTAGCCGAGTTCCGCAGGCCCGCGCTCGCCCGCGATCTCCGTGGCCATCATGGCCATAAGACGGGCATCGCGCTTTGACAGCCTCAGGGCGAGGTGGGGATCGGTGCCGCCGAGCGCGGCGAGACGACGTTGCCACCGGATCGGCGCATCCCCCTCCAGCGCGATCAGGGCCGGCAGCGCCGCCGCGCTGGCGCCGGGCAGAACCCGTTGCAGGACGCCGGCCTCCGCCATCGCCACAACCGCCGGCGCGGGGTCGGGGGCCGACAGGAGCTTGCGCATCTCCGTGCCGGTCCGCTCGCGCGAGAGGTTCTCCACGCCCTCGGCCAGCGCCGTGCAGGCGGCAAGGCCTTCCGGGTCTGGGCCAAGCGCGTCGTCGCCGTACCAGGCCTGGAAGCGGAAGAAGCGCAGGATGCGCAGGTAATCCTCGACGATGCGCTGGCGCGGATCGCCGACGAAGCGCACCCGGCGCGCGGCGAGATCGTGCAGCCCGCCACCCAGTGGATCGAGCACGCCGCCATCGGGGGTCGCATAGAGAGCATTGATGGTGAAGTCGCGCCGGGCGGCATCCTCGGCCACATCGCGGGAGAACGCCACCACCGCCCGGCGACCGAAGGTCTGCACATCGCGCCGGAAGGTGGTGATCTCATGGCCCACGCCCGAGACCACGACCGTCACCGTGCCATGCTCGAGTCCCGTGGCCACGGCCTGGAAGCCGGTCTCCTCGGCCAGC
Source organism: Paracoccaceae bacterium (assembly GCA_003551745.1). Lineage (GTDB taxonomy): Bacteria > Pseudomonadota > Alphaproteobacteria > Rhodobacterales > Rhodobacteraceae > Rhodobaculum. The sequence continues at coordinate 13,103 of PUNI01000304.1, forward strand.
GTCATGACCCGGTCGGGCAGTGCGTCGGTGGCGATGTCGACGTCGTTGACGGGCTGGTGGAGCAGCGCGTTGCGCACGCAGCCGCCAACGAAGAGTGCCGCGTGACCGGCACGCAACAGCATCGCGCAGAGCGCCTGCGTCCCCGGATCAGCGAGCCAGGCGCCGGTGACCCTCACCGGTCCATCCGGCCGGCGAGCCCATGCAGGATCCGCGCGGTGGCGCCCCAGATGTAGTAGGGCCCCCAGGGCACGACGTAATAGTTGCGCCAGTGGCCGCGCCAACTCCGGCGCTCGACCCGATAGCGGCCCGGATCGGCCAGATGCGCCAGAGGGACCGCAAAGGCCTCGTCGACCTCGGCGCGGTCGAGCCGGGGGCGGCAGGGCTTGCCCAGCCAGCCGACAACCGGCGTGACCGCGAATCCGGTGACGGTCTCGTGCGGGTTGAGCGTGCCCAGAAGCTGCACGCCTGCGGGGTCGAGGCCGATCTCCTCGCGCGCCTCGCGCAGCGCCGCCGCGACCGGCCCGGCATCGCCAGGGTCAAGCTTTCCGCCCGGAAAGGCGATCTGGCCGGGATGGTGACGCAGCCGCGCAGAGCGCCGCGTGAGCAACACCTCCGGCCCGGTCGGGCCGGGCTGCACCGCCACCAGCACGGCCGCCGGACGCAGCACCAGTCCGGCGGGCGTCTGCGCGCCCGGGGTCAGGTCGTGATCGCTGGAGGCCGGCGCCGGGCGGGCCAGCGCGCGCAGGACCGGCGCGAGTCCGGCCTCAGCCGCGGGCGCGCCGTCCACCGCCCATCTCCCCGCGCGGCGCCGGCTTGGTGGCCTCGAAGCCCAGCGTCGCCGGGTCGAACACATAGTGCGCGCCGCAGAACTGGCAGTCGGCGGTGACCTGGCCCTCGGGCGTGGTCATCGCCGCGATGTCGGCCGCCGCATAGATCGACAGGCTCTGCCGAACCTTCTCGGCAGAACAGGTGCAGCCGAAGGTGACCGGTTGCGGATCGAAGACCCGCGGCCCCTCCTCGTGGAAGAGCCGCACGAGCAGTTCGGTCGCCTGCACGTCAGGGCCGGTCAACTCCGGTTTCTCGACGGTGTCGAGCAGGAGGTTCACGCGATTCCAGTTTTCTTCGGCGGGGCCATCCAGCATGTCGGTTGCCGAGAGCAGCCCGCCTTCGCCGGACCCTCCACCCGCCGCATGGGGCGCCGCCTTCGGCATGTGCTGGAGCATCACGCCACCCGCACGCCAGTGCCGCCCGCCGGCCGGGCCATAGCCGAGGGCAAAGCGGGTCGGCAGTTGCTCGGACTGGGCGAAATAGGTCTCCGCGCAGCCCGCGAGCGACCCGCCCGAAAGCGGCGTGATGCCCTGATAGGGCGTCATGCCCCGGCCCTGGTCGATCACGAGGGCGAGGTAGCCCTGCCCGATCTGGGCGAAGGGCTCGCCATCCGGATCCAGCCGGTCCGCGTCGAACCCCGCATAAGCCCGGATGCGCGCCGGCGCGCCCGCCTCCTGCGGGGCGAAGTAATCGGTCGCGATCAACCGCACCGGCCCGTCACCCCGGATCTGGAGGGACAACCGCCAGCGCAGCTTGATGGTCTGGCCGATCAGCGCGGTCAGGAGGGCGGCCTCGGCCACGAGCGCCTCGACCGGGCGCGGATAGGCATGCTGGGCGAGGATACGGTCGAGCGTGCCGTCCAGCCGCGCGACGCGCCCGCGTATGTCGGGGCGGTCGAGCTGGAAGGGCAGGACGGTGTCGTCCCAGGCGATCCGAGAGCCGAGGGTCATTGCATTCCTTGCCGGCGCGGGGTTTGTCAGAGGCTCATATATGACCTTGCCCGGATGGGCCAAGACCGCAAGGCGCAGGAGCGGATGAGCCCGAGGTTCGGCGAGACGCGCAGGCATGACCAGGTCTATCGGCGGCGCGCGGGGGCCTACGCCGTTCTCCTGCGCGGGCGCGATGTCCTGCTGACTCATCAGGCCGAGCCGGTGCCGGAGTTCCAGCTTCCTGGCGGCGGGCTCGACCCCGGCGAATCGCCGCTGCGGGCGCTGCACCGCGAGGTCTGGGAGGAGACGGGCTGGTCGATTGCGCCGCTGCGCCGGCTCGGGACGTTCCGCCGCTTCACCTACATGCCCGAATACGATCTCTGGGCCGAGAAGCACTGCCGCATCTATCTGGCGCGCCCGGTGCGCCGGCTCGGGCCGCCGGCCGAACCGGGGCATACGGCGCTGTGGCTGCCGGTTGCGGAGGCGGTGGCGCGGCTGGCCAATGACGGCGATCGCCATTTCCTGCAGCGCCTTGCCCACGGCCTCGGGCTCTGACGGCATCAGCCGCCGGCGGGGCCGTCGAACTCGAGAACGACCGCCGAAATGTCGTCGCGGAAATCGGCGCTGTCGGCATAGCCGGAGAGTTCCCAGACCAGCGCCTCGAGGAAGGCCCGGCCGCGCAGGCCCATCAAGCGCAGCATGAACGGCGGCAGCCCCTGCTCGCCCAGCTCGCGGCCGGCCGGATCGACGCATTCGGTGACGCCGTCGGACATCAGCAGCAGACGGTCGCCCGGCCGCAGCTGCGTTTCGAAGCCTGCGAACTCGGCGTCCGGGATCAGGCCGATCGGGAGCCCGCCCTGGCCGATGAATTCCAGCGCGCCGCAGGCCCGCTGCACCATCGGGTGCGGATGGCCCGCCTGCACCATGCGAATGCGGCCGGTGGCCAGATCGGCATCCGCATAGACGAGGGTGCAGTAGTCGTCGGTGTGCAGTTCTTCCAGCAGGAGCCGGTTCATCGCGGCGGCCACATCGGCCGGGGCGCGCGCCGTGAAGCGGCCCTCCGGCGTCTTCATCAGCGCGATGTTCTGCTCGGGCACCGACCCCGAGAAGAGGCCGGCCAGCCGGGCCGTGAGCAGCGCCGAGGTGACGCCGTGGCCGGAGACGTCGATCCCGTAGAGCCCGACCCGCTGCGGGCCGATCGGAAAGAAGCCGACCAGATCGCCGCCGACATGCCCGGCCGGGCGCAGCAGCACCGACACCGCGGCCTTGCCGAAGCTGCGGTGCTGCTCGCGCACGAGCGACTGCTGGAGGCGGCGCGCCTGGGCAAGATCGCGGTCGAGCGAATCATAGACCGCCTGCAACTGGCTGAGCGTGTCGCTGACCAGCCGGTTCTTCTCCTGCAACTCCCGTTCCATGCGCAGGATGCGTTCACCCGCCATGATGCGTGCCCGCAGCTCCTCGACGTTCACGGGCTTCGTCAGGAAGTCATCGGCCCCCTCCTGCAGCCCCTGCGCCACCGCCCCCTTGTCTGTCTTCGAGGTGAGCAGGATGAAGTACCCGTAGCCGGCGCGCGGCAAGGCACGGAAGGCGCGGCAGAAATCGAGGCCAGACATGCCCGGCATCATCCAGTCCGACAGGATCAGGTCGACAGGGTGCGCGGCGCAATGCGCGAGGGCCTCGTCGCCCGATCCTGCCTCGTGGACCGCAAAGCCCCAGCGCGACAGGAGACGGGCAAGGACCTTGCGTTGGGATCGGCTGTCATCGACGATCAGGATCTGGCGCAGCGCTGCGGGCGCTTCCACGGCCGCGGACGGGTCGGCATCCGGCGTGAAAGCGAGGACACGCCCGACCGGCGGGGTAGGCTGAGCGGCATCCGCCGAGCAGCGGACGCCCCGTTCAGGCGCCTCGCGCTCTGCCCGACCGGTACCCGCAGCGCCCACTCCACTCTCCGCCTGTCTCTGTTCCGTCGCCGGTCTGCCATCTCCGACTTAACGGGCCATGAACCGGCGTCGCGCTGCAGCGCGCGCCCTCACGCGCGGTTAACCCTTTGAGGGCAGCCTGAGCGCGCGATGCCCTGCCCGGGCCGAAGCGGTTCGGAAGGCAGGCCGGGCACCAGCCGGTTGAGGGATTGGAGATGCGAAAGGGCGACCGGATCGATTGGGCGCGGGTGGCCGAGCTGCGCGGGGAAGTCGGCGCAGATGCGTTCGACGAGGTGGTCGAGATGTTTCTGGAGGAGGTCGAGGAGGTGACCGAGCGCCTCGCCGCAGCAGCTGATCCCGGCCGGCTGGAGATGGACCTGCATTTCCTGAAGGGCAGCGCGCTCAATCTCGGCTTTGCCGAACTGGCCTCACTCTGCGCCGCCTTGGAGCGGGCCGCGGGCCGCGGGCCGGACGCAATGCCGGACCTGCGCGCCGTTCTGGGTTGCTACGCCGAGTCCAAGTCAGATTTCCTCGCCGGCCTGCACGAGCCGGGCTGACCGCCGCCCCACGTGGGGTCAGATCACGAAGCCGCCGAGCGTGTCGTCCTCTGTGATGTCGCGATACTGATAGCCGCGCGCATCCAGCCGCTCGAACAGGGCCGGGAAATTGCCGGCGGTCGCTGTCTCGATACCCAGCAGCACCGTTCCGAAATTCCGGGCCGATTTCTTGAGGTATTCGAAACGCGCGATGTCGTCTTCCGGACCGAGGACCTCGAGGAAGTCCCGCAGTGCGCCCGGGCGCTGGGGAAGGCGCAGCAGGAAGTACTTCTTGAGACCGGAGAAGCGCATCGCCCGCTCCTTGACCTCGGGCAGACGCTCGAAATCGAAGTTGCCGCCGGAGGTAACGCAGATCACCCGCCGCCCTGCGATCCGGTCGGCCAGCACCGGCAGCACATCGACCGACAGGGCGCCGGCAGGTTCCAGCACGATGCCCTCGCCGTTCAGCATCTCGAGGATCGTGGCGCAGATCCGGTTCTCCGGCGCGGCGAGCACCTGCGCAGGCGCGACCTCCGCAAGGCACCGGAACGGCCGGTCTCCGATCCGGGCCACGGCCGCGCCGTCGACGAAACTGTCGACCCTGTCCAGGGTCACCGGCCCGCCGGCGGCAAGCGCGGCGGCAAGGCTCGCGCCTCCGGCTGGCTCGACATAGACGAGGAGTGTTTCCGGCATGGTGGTGGCCAGATAGGACGTGACCCCGGCCGACAGCCCGCCGCCGCCCACCGGGAGGATCACCACGTCGGGCGGTGCCGGCAGTTGTGCCAGCATCTCCACCGCGACACTCGCCTGGCCCTCGATCACGTCGTCGTCGTCGAAAGGCGAGAGGAAATGCGCCCCGCGCTCGGCGCAGAAACCCTGGGCGGCCGCGAGCGACTGGTCGAAATAGTCGCCCGTCAGCACGATCTCGATCGCTCCGCCACCGAAGGCCCGGGTCTTGGCGATCTTCTGCTGCGGCGTGGTGACCGGCATGAAGATGGTGCCGGTCACGCCGAAATGCCGACAGACCCAGGCCACGCCCTGGGCATGATTGCCGGCCGAGGCGCAGACGAAACGGGACTGGCCCGCCCCGCGCGCCAGCACCTTGCGCATCGCGTTGAACGCGCCGCGGATCTTGTAGCTGCGCACCGGCGAAAGATCTTCGCGTTTCAGCCAGATGTCGGCGTCGAAGCGGGCCGAGAGGTGGCCGTTGCGCATCAGTGGTGTCGGCTCGAACACCGCCCGCATGGCCTGCGTCGCGGCGCGCGCGGCTTCGCCGAAGGCGCGATCGGCCAAACCGTCAGTCCTCCTCGACCAGGTGGGCGGCCAGCTTCGCGCGCACGGTCTCGGGCATCGGTGCCGAACGGCGGGCCTTCGGGTCGAAGAACACCTCGACCAGATCATAGGTGGCGTGAAGTTCTCCGGTATCGGCATGCAGCATGCGCAGCAGGAAACTGGCGCTGCGGTTGCCGAGGCGGGTGGTGGCGCCGTCGATCACGATCAGGTCGCCACCCTTGAGTTCGCGAAGGAAGCGGGTGGTCGCCTGCGCCGTCACGGTGTGCACGCCGTGCTCGGGCAGCATCGTCGAATAGGGCAACCCGAGCCGGGTCCAGAGGTGGTAGGTGGCATCGTCGAAGAACGGCGCGTAGTGGCGCACGTTCATGTGGCCGAAATGGTCGTGGTGCCAGGGGTGGACCACGCCGCGCAGCAGTTCCAGCCGTTCCGACATCTGCCCTCCCGCGTCAGCCCGCGACGATCCGCCAGATCACGAAGCCGGCCGCCAGAAACGGCAGGCTTCGCCCGACCACGAAGATGCGCCAGCTCCACCACCGGCTTTTCGCGCCGAGCGCATACACCACCTTGGGCGGAGGCAGCACCCAGCACAAGAGCCCGGCGCCGATCACCCCGGAGGCGACCACCACGTTGGTGCCTCCGAACTGGTCCATGAAGTCGAGAAACGGCATGCCGGCGACCGTGAGCTCGACCGGCGTGAAGCTGAGCGCGGATGGCAGTCCGAGCACGAGCATCAGGATGCCCGTGGCCGCCACGGCGCGCATGTTGGAGAGGTTCAGCTCCTCGGCGAAGGCGGCGATGATCACCTTCAGCCCCGCGAGGCAGGAGGAGAAGGCCGCCGCGAGGAACATGAAGAAGAAGGCCATGGCGAGGATCGCCCCGCCGGCCATGTCGTCAAACACGCGCGGCAGGGTCGAGAAGGCGAGTTCCGAACCCGCGCCCGGGTCGAGGCCGAGGCTGAACACGAACGGAAATATCATCCAGCCCGCCAGCAGGGCGATGGTGGTCTCGGTGCCGGCGACGACGAGCGCGGCACGGGGGACATGGGTGCGGCGCGGGATGTAGCTGCCGTAGGTCACCAGATAGCCCTGCCCGACCGCAAGGGTGTAGAAGGCCTGTCCGAAGGCGAAGAACCAGAGCGTGGGGTTTGCGAGCGCGCCGGGCTCCCAGCTCAGCATGAAGGCGGCCGCCTCCGACCAGCCCTCGGTGGTGGCGGCGAAGCCGACGAGCCCCGCGATCAGCAGCGCGAGCAGCGGCATCAGAACCTTGGAGAATGCCTCGATGGCACGGACGCCGCGCAGCAGGACGAGGCCGGCCGCGAGCGTCACGACGAGAAAGTACCACACCGAGTTGTAGCCCGCCGTGAAGTCGTCGAATGTGGTGATGTTCAGCCGGAACGCGTCTACGGCGTAGCCGAGCGTCCAGCCGGTGATCACGAGGTAGTAGGAGGTGATCAGGATGGTCAGCGCGACGACCAGCCAGCCATAGGCCGCACCGAGGCGGGTCACCCCGCGATAGGTGGTCACGACGCTGCCCTGCTTCAGCCGGCCGGCGGCGACCTCGAGCATCATCACCGGCAACGCAACCACCACCAGGGCACCGAGATAGGCCGCGATGAAGGCACCGCCGCCGTTCTCGCCGACCATGTAGGGAAAGCGCCAGAGGTTCCCGAGCCCCACCGCGGCGGCGGCCATGGAGAAGGCAAAGGCGGCCTCCGACGACCATTGCGAGCGGTTCTCGGGATTGAGATGCCTGCCGGGCATGTTTCCTCCGCACCCAACCCCGAAGCCTAGGCGGCGTCTTCATTCAAGCAAGCCACGCCATGGCGCAAGCGAGAGAC
>PUNI01000492.1 GCA_003551745.1 Paracoccaceae bacterium
ATCAGGGTTGCCCCCATTGTCTAAGATTCCCCACTGCTGCCTCCCGTAGGAGTCTGGGCCGTGTCTCAGTCCCAGTGTGGCTGATCATCCTCTCAAACCAGCTATGGATCGTCGGCTTGGTAGGCCGTTACCCCACCAACTACCTAATCCAACGCGGGCCGATCCCTCGGCGATAAATCTTTCCTCCGAAGAGCGTATGCGGTATTGCCCCAAGTTTCCCTGGTATATTCCGCACCGAAGGGCACGTTCCCACGCGTTACTCACCCGTCCGCCGCTCACTCCGAAGAGTGCGCTCGACTTGCATGTGTTAGGCCTGCCGCCAGCGTTCGTTCTGAGCCAGGATCAAACTCTCAAGTTGAAACGGCCGTCAGCGCGCCACCGCGCCCCGCGCCCATCGGGCACGAAACCGGAACCGCACCAGGTGACCGTCCCCTTGACGAGACAAAACCTGCGCACATCGTGCCCCCGCCACCCCGACCCAGGCAGACCCCGAAAGGCCCGCCGGAACGGAATGCCGAAGGCACAGCCCTGTCTCCCGCAGCCGAAACCGCAAGAGACAGCGAAGCTGACACCCGCATCATCGCACCGCGCAGCCGAAACCACGCAACGCTAACGGGCCGACATGCAAACGATCCTGTCCGCCGAAACAGACCAAAACCGCCCACATGCCCCTTCAATACAACAACAATCTCAAAGAGCAGGGCACCCCAACGACCGCGACCGGTGGAAACCGGCATTCGGCGTCAGCTGCCAGGAGTTTTCCGTTGCGCGGTTTGGGCAGCCACCCTCCTACGCGACGGATTGGGTATCTATGGCCGCCGCCCCGGCAATGCAAGAGGCTTTTTCCCTGGCCTGAAGATTTTTTCTGCAGGTCAGAAAGGACATTCAAGATCAATTCCTTGGCAGCTTCTGGCCGCCTGTCGGCCTCCACACGGGCCTTACTGCCGCGCCCTTCAGGCCATCGGCGGGCCTGCTGGCGACGAACACGCCCGCCACGGCAAGTCCAGCGGCGGGCAGCTTGGGTCTCTACCGCGCAGACCGACAGGACAGGACGACCGTCAGCCCTTCAGCGCCTTCACCCGGGCTGCCAGCCGGGACATCTTGCGGGACGCGGTGTTCTTGTGCAGCACACCCTTCGTGACCCCGCGCATCAGCTCGGGCTGGGCCTCCTGCAGGGCTGCGGTCGCCGCATCCTTCTCGCCACCTGCGATGGCAAGCTCGACCTTGCGCAGGAAGGTCCGGATTCGCGAACGACGCGCCCGGTTCACCTCGTTGCGGCGCAGACTCTGGCGCGCGCGCTTCTTCGACTGGGGGGTATTGGCCATGGGCTCGGGTCTCTCGGATCGGTTGCGTTACGGTTGCCACACAGACCCGCGAACCGGCCCCTCATCGCGGCCGGTTCATCTCATGCCTAAGCGGGCCCACGCGCATGTGGCGGGGGCGATACCGCATCCCGAGGCGGATGGGAAGGCCCCTTCGCTCACCGGTCGCGGAACTGCGGGGCGCGCTTCTCGAGGAAGGCAGCCATTCCCTCCTTCTGGTCCTCGGTGGCGAAGAGCGCATGGAACAGGCGGCGCTCGAACAGCACGCCCTCGCGCAGGGTGGTCTCGTAGGAGCGGTTCACCGCCTCTTTCACGGCCATCACCGTGAGCGCCGATTTCTCGGCGATCTTCTGGGCGGCCTCCATCGCCACCTCCATCAGCTTCTTCGCGGGCACCACGCGGCTGACGAGCCCCGCGCGCTCGGCCTCCTCGGCGTCCATGAAGCGGCCCGTCAGATGCATGTCCATCGACTTGGCCTTGCCGACGAAGCGGGTCAGCCGCTGGGTGCCGCCGATGCCGGCCACCACGCCAAGGTTGATCTCGGGCTGGCCGAACTTGGCGTTGTCGGCGGCGATGATGAAGTCGCACATCATGGCAAGTTCGCACCCGCCCCCCAGCGCGTAACCCGACACGGCGGCGATGATCGGCTTGCGCACGCGCAGCAGAGCCTCGGTTTCGGGGGTGAAGAAGTCGCCCGCGAACACGTCGACGAAGCTCTTCTCGGCCATCTCCTTGATGTCGGCGCCGGCGGCGAAGGCCTTCTCGGAGCCGGTCAGGACGATGCAGCGCACCTTCTCGTTGGCGTCGAGCGCCTGCATCGCATCGGCCAGCTCGCCGATCAGCTGCGCGTTCAGCGCGTTCAGCGCATCCGGACGGTTGAGCCGGACCACGGCCACATGATCGGCGATGTCGACGATCAGTGTCTCATAGGCCATTGCGGGCCTCCCTGTGTGGCGGCGCCTGCCGTCGCGGGCGGGCGCGGTTGCGGGCGCGATGCATAACAGCCCGATGCCGGCATGCAAGCCGCCACCGCAGGCTCACCTCTGACAGCGGGGACAGGAGAAGGACGACCGCCCCTGCTGCACCCGCCGCTGGACCCTGCCGTCACAGCCGGGCGTGACACACGGCGCGCCCGCGCGCCCGTAGACACGAAACCCGTGCTGGAAATAGCCCAGTTCGCCGCCCGCCTGCCGATAGTCGCGCAGGGACGAGCCGCCGGCCGCGATCGCCTCCTGAAGCACCTCGCGGATGGCCGGCACCAGCCCGGCCACACGCAGCGCGCTGATGCGCCCGGCCTTGCGCCAGGGCGCGATGCCGCCCCGGAACAGCGCCTCGCAGACATATATGTTGCCGAGGCCCGCAACGATCCGCTGATCCATGAGGACGGCCTTGGCCGGCGCGGCCCGGCCGCGGAAGCAGGCGACCAGATGGGCCTCGTGAAAGCCGTTGCCGAGGGGCTCGGGGCCCAGCTGCGCCAGCAGCCTGTGCTCTGCGACCCGGGCGCTGGGGACGAGGTCCATCACCCCGAAACGCCGCGCATCGTTGAAGGTGACCCGCGCGCCGCCATCGAGATCGAGGACCACGTGATCGTGCTTTTCCGGCGCCGGATGGACATGGTGGAACACCCCCGGCATCGCCCGCGCCGCCGCGCCGCCCGAAACCAGCAGGCGCCCGGACATGCCCAGATGCACAAGCAGCGTCTCGCCGGTGGACAGATCGGCAAGCAGATACTTCGAGCGCCGCCACAGCCGCAGCACCCGCGCGCCCGTCAGCCGCTCGCACATCGCCTCGGGAAACGGCCAGCGCAGGTCGGGCCGGCGCACATCCGCCCGCAGGATCCTGCGCCCCTCGAGAACCGGGGCCAGCCCGCGACGCACGGTCTCGACCTCGGGCAGTTCGGGCAAGAGGAAGCTCCCGCTGGTGTGGCAAAGCGCGGCGGGCCCTCCGATTGTATCGCCCGGCGCGCCGCCTATAAGGAGGAGCGACAGCGCGGAGGGCAAGGCCCCATGGCCGACGAGCAGGACAAGACCACCCATTTCGGCTTCCAGACGGTCGGCGAGGGCGAGAAGGCCGGCCTCGTGCACGGGGTCTTCTCGCGCGTCGCCTCCCGCTACGACGTGATGAACGACCTGATGTCCGCCGGCGTCCACCGCATCTGGAAGGACGCGATGATGGATTGGCTGGCGCCGCGGACGGGGCAGCGGCTGCTCGATGTCGCGGGCGGCACCGGCGACATCGCGTTTCGCTTCCTGCGCCGCGCTCCCGGCGCCACGGCCACCGTCCTCGACATGACCGAGTCGATGCTGGCCGAGGGCCAGCGCCGGGCCGAGGCCGCCAACCTTGCAGACCGTCTCACCTGGGTGGTGGGCGACGCCATGGCGCTGCCGTTTCCGGACGGACGCTTCGATGTCTACACCATCTCCTTCGGGATTCGGAACGTCACCCGCATCGAGGCCGCGCTGGCGGAAGCCTTCCGCGTGCTGCGCCCCGGCGGCCGGCTGATGGTGCTGGAGTTCTCGCAACTGCCCGTGCCCGCGCTGCAATGGGCCTACGACCGCTACAGCTTCAACGTCATACCGGCGATGGGTCAGGCCGTGGTCGGGGACCGCGACAGCTATCAGTATCTCGTCGAGTCGATCCGCCGCTTTCCCGACCAGGAGAGCTTCGCGGAGATGATCCGCGCGGCCGGCTTCGGGCAGGTCCGCTATCGCAACCTTTCCCTCGGCATCGCGGCGCTGCATTCGGGCTGGAAGCTCTAGGTGAAGGGACCGCTGAACATCTGGCGCCTGATCCGGACGGGGGCGACCTTCGAACGGACGGGCGCGATGCGCGATGCGCTCGTGGCGCTGAACGCGCCCCCGCGGCTGCGGGTGGCCGCACGCGTGCTCGGCTGGCCGTTCCGCTGGTTGGGGCTGAAGGGCGATCCGATGCAGCCGCCGGTGACGCGGGCGCTGACCGCCCTCGGGCCGGCCTACATCAAGTTCGGCCAGATCCTCTCGACGCGACCGGACGTCGTCGGACACGAGATGGCCCTGCAGCTTCAGGTGCTGCAGGACAAGCTCCCGCCCTTTGACACCAACATCGCGCGGGCGATGATCGAGGAGGAACTCGGCCAGCCGGTCGACGCGGTCTTCTCGGAATTCAGCGATGCCATCGCCGCGGCCTCGATCGCGCAGGTTCACAAGGCACGGCGCGCCACCACGGGCGAGCAGGTGGCCGTGAAGGTGCTGCGCCCGCGCATCCTCGCCGCCTTCCGTACCGACATCGACGCCTTCTACTTCGCGGCCGGGATGATCGAGAGGCTGCTGCCGGCCACGCGCCGCCTGCGACCGACCGACGTGATCGCCCATTTCGAGAGCGTCGTGATGGGCGAACTCGACATGCGCCTCGAAGCGGCCGCCGCCGCCGAGTTCGCCGCCAACACCGCGGCGGATCCCGGTTTTCGCGTGCCACGGGTGATCTGGTCGCTGTCGGCCCGCAACGTGATGACGCAAAGCTGGGTCGACGGCATCCCGATGTCGGATCTGGCGGCGATCAGGGCCGCCGGGCACGATGCCCCGGCGCTCGGCACGCGCATCCTCGGGCTCTTCCTGCGCCACGCCCTGCGCGACGGCTTCTTTCACGCCGACATGCATCAGGGCAATCTGAAGGTCGCCCCCTCCGGCGATATCGTGGCACTCGACTTCGGGATCATGGGGCGCATCGACGAGTATACCCGGCGCGTCTATGCCGAGATCCTGTTCGGCTTCATCCGCAAGGACTATCGCCGTGTCGCCGAGGTGCATTTCGAGGCGGGCTACGTTCCCGGCGACCGGGATCTAGAGGAGTTCGCGCGCGCCCTGCGGTCGGTGGGCGAACCGATCTTCGGCATGGACGC
>PUNI01000331.1 GCA_003551745.1 Paracoccaceae bacterium
CGAGCGGGGGGTCGATCCCCCCCGAGCCGGCTCCCTGCGCTGTCCCTCAGAACGGCGCATCGACCGGGCCCATCCCCACATGCACCGTCTTCAGCCGGCTCCAGGCGTCGATCGCCGCCCGCCCGTTCTCGCGGCCGAAGCCCGAGGCCTTGACCCCGCCAAAGGGCATCTCCACCGGCGTCAGGTTGTAGGCGTTGATCCAGCAGACCCCGGCCTCGAGGCCGGCGGCGACGCGGTGGCCCCGGGCCAGATCCCGGGTAAACACCCCGGCCGCGAGGCCGAAGGGCGAGGTGTTGGCCCGCGCCACCACCTCGGCCTCCTCGGCAAAGCCCAGCACGGACAGCACCGGCCCGAACACCTCCTCCCGCGCCACGGTCATGTCGTCGGTGACGCCGTCGAACACCGGCGGCTCGACATGCCAGCCCGCATTCCCCCACCGCCGCCCGCCGGTCACCAGCCGCGCCCCTTCGGCGATCGCCCCCTCGATGAAGGCGAGCACCCGCGCCATCTGCGCGTCGCTCGCCAGCGGGCCCATCTGCGTGGCCGGATCCAGCGGATCGCCCAGCCGGATCGCCTCCGTGCGCGCGGCCAGCCTCTCCAGAAAACGTGGCCGGATCCCGTCCTGCACGAACACCCGCGTGCCGTTGGAACAGATCTGCCCCGCCGAGTAGAAATTGCCCAGCATCGCCCCGCCCACCGCATCCTCGAGATCGGCGTCGTCGAAGACGATCAGCGGCGACTTGCCGCCCAGCTCCAGCGTCACCGGCTTCGGCCCGTCGGCCGCGGCGGCATAGACCTTGCGCCCGGTCTCCACCGATCCGGTCAGCGACAGCTTGGCCACCCGCGCATCCGTCGCCAGCGCATGACCGACCGCGCCCGCGCCCTGCACCACGTTGAAGAGCCCCGATGGTGCGCCGGCCTCCACCAGCGCCTGGGCCAGCCGCAGGGCCGACAGCGGCGTCAGCTCCGAGGGCTTGAAGACCATGGCGTTGCCGCAGGCCAGCGCCGGCGCCGCCTTCCAGCAGGCGATCTGGATCGGATAGTTCCACGCCCCGATACCGGCGCAGACCCCCAGCGGCTCGCGCAGCGTATAGGCGAAGTCGCGCCCCAACGGGATCGTCTCGCCGCCGATCGCCGCCGCCAGTCCGCCGAAATACTCCAGACAGTCCGCCCCGCTGGCGGCATCCGCCACCAGCGTCTCGGCGATCGGCTTGCCGGTATCCAGCGTCTCCAGCCGGGCCAGTTCGGCGTTGCGGGCGCGTAGCAGCCCGGCGGCCCTCAGCAGCACCCGTCCACGCTCCACCGGCCTGCGCGCAGCCCAGTCGGCCTGTGCCCGCCCGGCGGCCTCCAGCGCGCGGTCGAGCACCGCCGGGGTCGCCGCATGCACCCGCGCGATCACCGCGCCCGTTGCCGGATAGCGCGACTCGATCACCGCCCCGGCGGTATCCTCCAGCCAGTCGCCGTCAACGAAATGGCTGGCCGTCGGCTGCGCCTCCATCAGTGTGCCTCCCCCAATGGCTGCCCCAGTTCCGCTGCGAGATACCGCTCCACCTGGGCGGTGGCGGCCGCCGCGTCCGGCGCGCCCCCGGCCAGTGCGGCGCGCAGATAGGCGCCGTCGATCAGGGCCCCCACCGTCGCCGCAACCGCCTCGGGCTCGGCCGCCAGCGGGCGCAGCGCCGCCAGAAGGTTCGAGCGCAGCCGGCACTGATAGATCGTGAGCAGCCGCCGCGCCTCGGGCACCGTCTGCGCCATCACCCAGAAGTTCAGCCAGGCCCCCACTGCCTCGCGACGGAAGCTGCCCGGCCCGAAGCTCGCCCGCACCACCGCGCGCAGCCGCCCGCGCGGGCCCTCGGCTGCGGCCAGCGCCCCGCGCACCTCGGCGGCATAGAGCGTCAGCACATGGCGCATGGCGGCGAGGAAGAGCGTCTCCTTGGCGCCGAAGTAATGGTGGGCCAGCGCCGGCGACATGCCGGCCCGACGGGCGATCTGCGCCACCGTCACGTCCAGCGATCCCGCCCGCGCGATCTCGGCGATGGTGGCTTTCACCAGTGCATCGCGTCGTATAGGCTCGACCCCGATCCTTGGCACGGCGCGTCCCTTTCCTGCGGGCTCGTGCTCGGTGCTACAGGGATGTTGATTGACGCGTCAATCAAGAAAAAAGGGAGAGACCGATGACACCCCGCAAGAGCCCCGCGCTGATCGCCCTCGCCGCCGCCGGCCTCCTCGCCGGACCCCTCTCCGGCGAGGAGGCCGCCAGCTGCGAGACCGTCACCTTCTCCGACGTCGGCTGGACCGACATCACCGCCACCACCGCGGTCGCCACCACGCTTCTCGAGGCGCTCGGGTACCAGACGAACACGCTGGTGCTGTCGGTGCCGGTCACCTACACCTCGCTCGCCAACGGCCAGGTCGACGTCTTCCTCGGCAACTGGATGCCGACGATGGAAGCAGACATCGCCACCTACCGCGAGGCCGGCACGGTCGACACGGTGCGGGTGAACCTTGAGGGCGCGAAATACACGCTGGCCACCAACGCCGCCGGCGCCGCCCTGGGCATCGGCGATTTCGCCGACATCGCCGGGCAGTCGGACGCGCTTGGCGGCCGCATCTACGGCATCGAGCCCGGCAACGACGGCAACCGGCTGATCCTCGACATGATCGAGGCCGACGCCTTCGGGCTCGGCGGCTTCGACCTCGTGGAAAGCTCCGAACAGGGAATGCTCGCCCAAGTCTCCCGCGCCAACCAGCGCGACGAACCCGTGGTGTTCCTCGGCTGGGAGCCGCATCCGATGAACGCCAATTTCGAACTGACCTATCTGGAAGGCGGCGACGACTGGTTCGGCCCCGATCTCGGCGGCGCCGAGGTGCGCACCAACACCCGTGCCGGCTTCGTCGAGGACTGCCCGAATGTCGGGCAGTTCCTGCAGAACCTCGTCTTCACGCTGGCGCTGGAGAACGAGATCATGGCGATGATCCTCGACGACGGCATGGAGCCCGGTGTCGCCGCGCGCACCTGGCTTGCCGCCCATCCCGACAGCATCGCGCCCTGGCTGACCGGCGTCACCACCCGCGACGGCGACGACGCCTGGGAGGCGGTCATGGACGCGCTGCACTGAGCAGACCGGCGCCGGCGCCGCTTGCCCGATGCTGGACTGGCTGACCGACAACAAGATCCCCGTGGGCGCCACCGCCCGCGACGTGTTCGACTGGCTGCAGACCAACGCGAGCTGGTTCTTCGACGGGCTGGAAGCGGCGATGCGGGCGCTCGTCGATGCCATCCTCTGGGTATTGCAGACGCCGCATCCGCTGATCGTCATCGCTGTCTTCACCGCGCTGACCTGGGTCATCCAGCGGCGCTGGCAGCCCTGCCTGCTGGTCGCGCTGGGGCTTCTGTTCATCGTCAACCAGGGCTACTGGCGGGCGACGACCGAAAGCCTGACGCTGGTGCTCTCGGCCTGCGTGATCTGCATGGGGGTGGGCGTGCCGATCGGCATCGCCGCGGCGCATCGGCCACGCCTCTACGCGGCCATGCGCCCGGTGCTCGACCTGATGCAGACGCTGCCGACCTTCGTCTATCTGATCCCGGCCATCGTCTTCTTCGGCATCGGCATGGTGCCGGGGCTGATTGCCACGGTGATCTTCGTGCTGCCCGCGCCGATCCGGCTGACGCATCTGGGCATCTCGTCGACCCCGCAGCCGCTTCTGGAGGCCGCCCGCGCCTTCGGCGCCACCGACCGGCAGACCCTGTGGAAGGTCGAACTGCCGCATGCCTTCCCGCAGATCATGACCGGGCTCAACCAGACCATCATGCTGTCGCTGTCGATGGTGGTGATCGCCGCACTGGTGGGCGCCTCGGGGCTCGGCGTGCCGGTGGTGCGCGCGCTCAACTCGGTCAACACCGCCCTCGGCTTCGAGGCAGGCTTCGTCATCGTCGTCGTCGCCATCGTGCTCGACCGGATGCTGCGGGCGGAGCGGCGCAAGTGACCGCGCCGGTGATGGTCGCCTTCGAGCGCGTCTCCATCGTCTTCGGCGACCGTCCCGAGCGCGCGCTGCCGCTGATGGACGCGGGCCGCAGCCGGCCCGAGATCCAGGCCGAGACCGGTCAGGTGCTGGGCGTGCACGACTGCTCGCTGGAGGTTGCCGAGGGCGAGATGGTGGTGCTGATGGGGCTGTCGGGCTCGGGCAAGTCGACGCTGCTGCGCGCGGTCAACGGGCTCAACCGGGTCACCCGTGGCGAGGTGCGCGTGCATGACGGCAGCGCAATGGTCGGGGTCAGCCGGGCCTCGCCCGCCCGGCTGCGCGCGCTGCGCCGCGAGCGGATCGCGATGGTGTTCCAGGCCTTCGGGCTCCTGCCCTGGCGCACGGTGGCCGAGAATGTCGGTCTGGGGCTGGAGCTCGCCGGCCTGCCCCGCACCGAACGCCGCGCCCGGGTCGCCGCGCAGCTCGAACTCGTCGGGCTTTCGCAATGGGCCGACCGGCGCGTGGCCGAACTCTCGGGTGGCATGCAGCAGCGCGTGGGCCTTGCCCGCGCCTTCGCCACCGAGGCGCCGATCCTGCTGATGGACGAGCCCTTCTCGGCGCTCGACCCACTGATCCGCAACCGGCTGCAGGACGAACTGCTGCAGCTCCAGGCCCGGCTGCGGCGCACGATCATCTTCGTCAGCCACGACCTTGACGAAGCGTTCCGGCTCGGCAACCGCATCGCCATCATGGAGGGCGGCCGGATCATCCAGTGCGGCACGCCCAAGCAGATCCACTCGGCGCCGGCCACGTCCTATGTGGCCGATTTCGTGGCCAACATGAACCCGCTGGGCGTGCTGACCGCCGCCGATGCGCTGGAGCCGCCGGCCGAGCCGGCACCGGCCTCCAACGTCGTTGGCCTGCCGCCGGGGATGCTGCCGGACGCGGCGGCCACAGCCCTGCGCGGCCTGGCACCGCCCCAGGCCTTCACCGGCCCGACCCTCGCGGCCGATACCCCCATCCGCGAGGCCATGCTGCGGCTGCGCGCCGGCGAGGGGCCGCTCACCGTGCTCGACGCGGGCGGCCGGCCCATCGGCGTGCTCACCGCGCGGAGCGTCCTCGCCGCGCTCAGCGACACGCGGCGCTGACCCGCAGCGGCCTCTCCGGGCCCCGCGACGACCGGTCCCGCCTGCCCGAGGGGCTGGCCCTTACCG
>PUNI01000361.1 GCA_003551745.1 Paracoccaceae bacterium
AAGGCGAGGAGCGGCACGATCAGCACCTCGGGCTCCAGCGCGGCGCCCTCCGCTGGCACCAGCGCGCGGAACGCGCCCTCCACCATCGCCACGCCGGGCGCCCAGGCGCGGAACGCCAGCGGCCGGCCCCGGGCCACCACCACCGGCAGGCAGCGCGGGCCGGGATGGGCCGCCAGCGCCGGGCGCGGATCGGCCTCGCCGCGCATCGGCCAGTAGGCCGAAAGCGCCCGGCCCGCATGATCTGCCAGCAGCGGCAGCAGGCGGCGCGCCGGGGCTTCAGCGTCGACCGCCAGTGCCGCGCGCCGCGCCTCGGCAGCCTTGCGCAGCGCGGCCTTGTCGGCGGCCAGCGTGTCCTCGCTCATGGTGCCTCCCGCGCGCAGACGCTTTCCTCGCCCCGCGGGCCGGCATAGCCTCGCCGCCGCCTGCCGCGCAACCGGAGCCCGCCATGGCCGACCTGATCCTGGGCCAGACCCTTTCCTTCACGGCCGACCCGTTCGCCGAGGGCGCCGGGGCCGCGGAGCATCGCCGTCACGGCGCCGTGCTGGTGGAAGGCGGGCGCATCGCCGCGGTGGGCGAGGCCGAGGCGCTGCGCCGCGCCCATCCCCAGGCCAGCGTCACCGACCACCGCGACGCGCTGATCTCGGCGGGTTTCGTCGACTGCCACATGCACTATCCGCAGACCGGCATCATCGCCTCCTGGGGCAAGCGGCTGATCGACTGGCTGAACCACTACACCTTCCCCGAAGAGATGCGGCTGGCCGACCCCGCCGTGGCCGCCGACACCGCCGCCCGCGCCTGCGACCTCGCGCTCGCCCATGGCACCACGACGCTGGCGAGCTATTGCACCTCGACGCCGGTGAGCGTGGAAGCGTTCTTCGCCGCCGCCGAGGCCCGCGGTATGCGGGTGATCGCCGGCAAGACCTGCATGGACCGGCACGCGCCGCCCGGCCTGATCGACACGCCCGAACGCGCCCATGACGAATCGGCGGCGCTGATCGCGCGCTGGCACGGCCGCGGCCGGCTCGGCTATGCGATCACGCCGCGCTTCGCGCCGACCTCGACGCCGGAACAGCTCGAGGCGCTCGGCGCGCTCCGGGCCGCGCACCCGGATTGCATCCTGCAGACGCATCTCAGCGAGCAGACCGACGAGGTCGCCTGGGTCGCCGAGCTTTTCCCCGAGGCGCGCGACTATCTCGACGTCTACGAGCGCTTCGGACTTGCCGACGCGAGCAGCGTCTTCGGCCATGCCATTCACCTTGTGCCGCGGGAGCGCGACCGGCTCGCCGAGCTTGGCGCCGGCGCCGCCCATTGCCCCACCTCCAACAGCTTCATCGGCTCCGGGCTATTCGATCTGGTCGGGCTGAAGGCGGCCGGCGTGCGGGTGGGGCTTGCCACCGACACGGGCGGCGGGTCCTCCTTCTCGATGCTGCGCACCATGGCGGCGGCCTATGAGGTGGCGCAGCTGCGCGGCCATGCGGTGCACCCGGCAGCGCTCTGGTGGCTCGCCACCCAGGGCTCGGCCGAGGTTCTGGGGCTGGGCGGGACCATCGGCAACCTCGTGCCCGGGCGCGAGGCCGATCTTGTGGTGATCGATCTCGCCTCGACACCGGCCATCGCGCAGCGGGCGGCGCGGGCCGAAAGCTTCTGGGAGGCGCTTTTTCCCACCATCATGATGGGCGACGATCGCGCCGTGCGCGCCGTCTGGGTGAACGGCAGGCCCGCACGTGGCGCGGATTGAGGCAGATCAAGGCACCACCCCCGCGCCCGGGCGATCACCGGAAGAACGCTGGAGGAGACCGCATGAGCCACACCCCGCACGAGCTTTCCGAGGATTTTCCCGAAGCGGGCGAGCAGATCGCCCAGCTGAAGCAGACCGATGCGCATTTCGCCCGGCTGGTCGAGGAATACCATGAGGTGAACCGCGCGGTGCATCGGGCCGAGACCCTGGTCGAGCCGGTCAGCGGCTCGCACGAGCAGGATCTGCGCCGCAAGCGCATGCAGCTTAAGGACGAGATCGCGCGCTACCTGCGCGAGGCCGAAGTCTGACGCGCCGCAGCCCCGGTCGAGGGCATGCGCAGGTCGACCGCCCGTCAGCGCGTCGCCGATGCGCGGGTCAGACGGCGTCCTGCGGCTGCTCCACATGCTGGGAGAAGTTGTCGAAGAACTGGTCGGCCGTCTTGCGGGCAACGCCGTTGATCAGCCGCGCGCCCAGCTGCGCAATCTTGCCGCCGACATGGGCCTCGACCTCATAGGTCAGCTCGGTGCCCTCCGCGACATCCGCAAGCCGCACCGCCGCCGCGCCCTTGGCAAACCCCGCGACCCCGCCCGAGCCCTCGCCGGCGATGCGATAGCTTTCGCCCTCGACCACATCCGACAGGGTGACCGTGCCCTTGAAGGTCGCCTTCACCGGGCCGACCTTCTGTTTCACAACCGCCTGGAAGCCCTCCTCCGGCGAGCCGGTCAGCTCCTGACAGCCGGGAATCGAGGCCTTGAGCGTGTCGGCGTCGTTCAGGTGCCGCCAGACCGTGGCACGGTCGGCCGCAATCACGCGGGTTCCAGTCAGTTCCATGCTTGGGCTCCCTCCCTGGTTACCCGGCAAGATATGCTGCATTTTGGGATCAGGTAAAGCGCCGCGCCTCAGAGCCGGTCGAGCAGCGCCCGGGTTGGCCAGGCATCGGCGGGAAGCCCCAGCGCGCGCTGCGCGTCCTGCACCGCGGCGCGGGTGTTGGCGCCGAGAATGCCGGTCACGCCGCCGGTGTTGTAGCCCCGAGCCGTCAGCCGGCGCTGCAACTCGCGCATCTGGTCGGGGCTCAGCCCCGGCTCGGGGTTGCCGGCGTCGAAAACCGGCGCGCCCTCCAGCCGTGTCGCGAAATAGCCGGTGGTCACGACATAGACGAAGCTCTGGTTCCACTCGAAGAGCACGCGGAAATTCGGAAACACCATGAACGCCGGCCCGCGCCGGCCCTGCGGCACGATCACCGATGCCCGCATGTTGCCCGACGGCAGGCTGCCGTGACGTGCCCGCACGCCCAGCCGCTGCCACTCGGCCACCGACTTCTCGGTGCGCAGCCCGGTCTGCGACCAGTCGAGATCGGCGGGCACAGACACTTCGTGCATCCATGGCTGGTTGGGTCGCCAGCCCAGCTTGCGCAGCATGTTGGCCCCCGACAGCAGCGCGTCGGGCACCGAGCGGCGCAGGTCGACCCGGCCGTCACCGTCGCCATCCACGCCGCTTTCCAGGATGTCGCGCGGCAGCATCTGCACCATGCCGATCTCGCCCGCCCAGGCGCCGGTGGTGGTGGCCGGGTCGAAGGCGCCGCGTTCGTAGAGGCTGATCGCCGCGAAGATGTGCGGGCGGAACAGCTGCGGCCGCCGGCAATCATGCGCCAGCGTGACCAGCGCGTTCAGCGTGTTGTAGTCGCCCTGGAAGGCGCCATAGTCGGTCTCGAACCCCCACAGCGCCAGCAGGACGCCTGGCGAGACGCCGTATTCCCGCTGCGCCCGGTCGAAGACCGAGCGGTAGCGCTCGTAGTTACGCCGCCCGTTGGTCAGCCGGTTCTGGCTGATCAGCCGCCTCGCGAAATCGGTGAACTCGGAGCGGAAGATGCCCTGCGCGCGGTCGGCCCTGAGCACCCGTTGATCCTGCTGCGCCGTGCGGAAGAACGAGTCGACCGTCGACTGGGCATGTCCGCGCTGCACCGCCTCGGCCTTCAGCTGTGCCACGAAGGCGTTGAACGGCCCGCCGCAGCTCTGCGCCGCGGCCTGGGTGGCAATCAGCGCCAGAACGGCGGCGAGCATCGGCAAGCGCATTGTGATCCCCCGGCTGCAATCGCGACGAGCTTAGCAAGCCCGCGCGATCTGGCAACCGGAGCTTTCCGGTCTCAGGCCGCCTGCAGACGGTCCCGGCCATGCGGTGCGTCGAAGTCGATCTCCGGGCCGACTGGAATGATCCGGTGTGGATTTATGGTCTCGTGGCTATAATGGTAGTGCCGCACCGCATGGTCGCGCCGGAAGGTCGCCGCCACGCCCGGCCACTGGTAGAGTTCGCGGGTGTAGGCCCACAGCGCGGGGTAGTCGACGATCCGGCGGCGGTTGCACTTGAAGTGACCGTGATAGACCGAATCGAAGCGCAGCAGCGTCGGCAGCAGCCGCCAGTCGGCCTCGGTCACGCGCCCGCCAATCAGGTAGCGCTGCGTGGCAAGCCTGTCCTCCAGCCAGTCGAGCGTGTCGAACACGCCGGCCACGGCCTCGTCATAGGCCGCCTGCGTGGTGGCGAAGCCGGCGCGGTAGACCCCGTTGTTGAGCCCCTCGTAGATGCGCGCATTCACGTCCTCGATTCGCTCGCGCAGCGGCTCGGGCCAGAAGTCTTCGCGGTTGCCGGTGATGCCGTCGAAGGCCCCGTTGAACATGCGGATGATCTCGGCGCTCTCGTTCGACACGATGGTGTTGCGCGCCATATCCCACAGCACGGGCACCGTCACCCGGCCCGAGACGTCGGGCCTGGCGCGGGTGTAGACATCGCGCAGGAAGCCCGCCCCATGCAGCTGGTCTCCGGTGGCGCCGTCGAAATCGGTGGCGAAGGTCCAGCCCTCGTCCAGCATGTCGGGATGCACCACCGAGACGCCGATATGCGCCTCCAGCCCCTTCAGCGCCCGGAAGATCAGCGTGCGATGCGCCCAGGGACAGGCGTAGGAGACGTAAAGGTGATAACGCCCGCTCTCGGCCCTGAACCCGCCTTCGCCGGACGGGCCCGGTTCGCCATCCGCGGTGACCCAGTTGCGGAACTTCGCCGTGTCGCGCACGAAGGCGCCACCGGTGGATTTCGTGTCGTACCAGGCCTTGTGCCAGGTGCCGTCGATGAGCTGGCCCATGCTGTCCTCCTTTGTCGCAATAGAGATAGGCGGTGGGCGCGGCCCAGGAAGCGGCGGCCTTCGCGCAGGGGCTGCGCGGCGTCGCACAGGCGCCGCTGCGGTCGCGCTGCCGATCCGGCGGATTTTCGTCTAAACCATGATAACGCTTGCCCGACCGGGCGAGGCCTGCGATCCTTCGCAATGGGGCGCGCCTTGGAGGTCTGCGATGCTGGAACACCTGCCCGAAGAGGTGCGTTCGGCGCTGGCCGCGGCCCGGCGCCGCGAGACGCGGCCCGGCCGCGGTCGCGAGGCCGCCCATCTG
>PUNI01000184.1 GCA_003551745.1 Paracoccaceae bacterium
AAGGCCCGAGCCCGCCGCCGTCGTGATACCGGCCCGGGAAGGTCGCGGTCTCCACCAAGCGGGCTGTCAGCCCGTTCCGCCTCCGTTCCGGCATCCCCGTCTTCAAGGAATCACACCCCGGTCTGCCCAGGTTATCCCCCAAAGAGTGGGGGATCGCCCCGGAATATGCCGGAAGGCGGAGGATGAGGAAGCGGTCAAAACTTCCTGGTATGCCGAAGCAACACGGTCAATCTTGGATCGCCCAGGAAGGGTTCACTGTGGATCTCGGATCCACCATAATACTGAAAGAACAAGGCCCTAGGTGGGGGAAACTCAGGTGTGCCACAGTGGTGGGACACAAGATGCTTCTTCCTGCCTACCTCTCTCGTTCCCGACACGGCATCTTCTATTGCCGTTGTCCGCGGCCTTCGCTCGCGCGTTTGCCGACTGCCGAGGGAATGCTGCGGCGACCGGGGTGGTCGCCACCGCAATCATCGATGTCGGGACGTTCCCTGTGTCGACGGTCAGCGGGCGGAGCAGGTGGAGGGTCGGCCGAAGCCGGCCGGGGAGCAGACCCAGGAGGCGCGGCCGATCAGCCGCGTCTGCACCCGCTGCGTGCGGACCGTCGCGCGGGTGGCGGTACGGGTTCCGTTGGGATTGTGCCAGTCGTAGGAGACGTTGTGGCGAACCTGGGCAGTGCTGCCCGCGACCAGTGCGCCGGTGGTGGTGGTGTGGTTGTGGGCGGCGACCGGGCCTGCGGCGAGGCCGAGGGTGAACACGAGGGCTCCGAGGGCTGCGCCGGTGGAAAAGAGGGTCTTGCCGATCATGGCCGCGCTCCAGTTCTGGGAAGCGGGGAACGCCTGACCAAGCCAATTGTCCCGACCAGCGCCCCCCAACTCGCAGTTGAGTGATAGCACGCAGGCTCGCGTTGAAAATGGTCGAAAGTCTGGCGTCGGCATGGCACGGGCTGGCAATCGGGCCGCCGCGAGAAAAGCATTTGTTTACAAATTTATAAGAAACGCATCTGATAAGCGGATTTCCGCCTATAAGGCGAGTACAGCCTCCGCTCACACGCCTTTGGGTTGCGCCGGGCCCGTAGGCCCGGCGCTGGCGTGTCAGTCAGTGATCCGGTGATACACCCGCCAGTCCGGGCGGCCGAATCCGTCGGGCCAGGAGTGGACCTCGGGGTAGTTGAAATAGGACACGCCGACGAGGGCAGGGAACTCGGGGTAATCGAGGCGGACCTCGTCGTTCCAGGTCTCGACGTACTCGGCGCTGCCGGAGAAGCCGAGTTCGGCCACCACCACGGGCAGGCCGAAGGCCGCGGCGCGCTCGTAGCGGGGGCCGAGGATCTCCTCGAAGCTGCGGTCGCGGCCGTGGTGGAACTGGTCCCAGGCCTGCAGGCCGAAGACGGTGACGCCGACGAGATCGGCATAGTCCTCGCCGGGCCAGTAGGCTTCCATCCCCTCGTCGCCGAGCGGCGACCACATCACGGTGATCTCGGGCGCGACGCTGCGGCAGGCATCGATCACATGGCGATAGGCGTCGATGTAGGCGTCGGGGTCCCAGCCGGCCCAGATGAACTGGCCGCGGTCGTCGTCCATCTCGTGGCCCCAGCGCAGGGTAACCGGGCTTTCGAGCTGGGCGAGCACGCCGCAGATCGCGAGGATGTTGGAGTCGTAGGTGCCGTCGGCGATGCCCTCCCGCAGGAACTGGGGCGTGTTGCGCTCGCTGCGCGACCAGGTCCAGGGTTCGAGGGTGACGAGCAGCACGCGCCCGCGTTCGCGGGCGTAGACGTCGGCATCGAAGAGGCTGCCGAGCGCCACATCCTCCCAGGGCAGGAAGAGATGCTCGATGGTCACGCCCTCGGCCTCGGAGAAGTCTCCGCCGGGGTCGTATACGCCGAAGGGGGTGGGGCCTGGGGGCACGATCGGCATGTCGGCCTCGGCGGCGCCGGCGAGGCCGGCACCCAAGCCCGTGCAGAGCCCGGCGGCGAGCAGCCCGACCCTGGGGACCGCGCGGTCGGCTGCGCTGGATGTCTTCATGGGAAACGCCTTTCCTTGCAATGGGGCCGAGCGGTCATTGCCAGCGCGGATCGAATCGGTATTCGGTCGCGCCGCCAAAGCCCTGGCCCGCACCGGATATGGTGTGCACGGGGCGGACGATCTGCAAGGGTCCGAGCCCCACATTCAGCGCATAGAGGCTTTCCATGCCACGCTCGGACGCGGCGACACCGATCATGCCGAAGAGCCCGGCCACGGTGACGAGCTGCACCGTCGCGGTGGCGGGGCGGACGCGCAGGGCGGGCAGGCCGGCACCGGCGAGATGCTTCAGAACGATCACGGCCGTGGTGATTGCATAGAGCGTTCCGGTGAACAGGGCGAGCAGCCAGAAGCCCCGCGCTTCGACGAGATCGTCGACCCACAGCACCGGCCCGATCGCCCCGAGCGCCAGTCCGGCGTAGAGGATGACGATCCGCCAGGGCAGCTGGCGCTGGGCGGCCGCGCCCTTGGGCGTGATGCGGAAATCGACGAAGCCGCCGGCGATCCAGTCGCGCACCGCCATCACGCAGCCCGCAAGCACCCAGGGCCACTGCATCAGCACGAAGAGCATCTTCTCCCAGGTGATGACCCGGGCATCGGCGGGGCGGAACACCCCCTGCCGGCGCAGGAGCCCGGCCATCAGGATCAGCGCCAGGATTGGCGGCACGGCATGGACGACGAAGGCCGGGTAGGTGACACCGGCATAGCGGACGTCGAACAGCACGGCGAGGACCGGCAGCAGATACATCCCCAGCATCGTCAGCGCGATCAGCGGATAGAGGATCTGGCAGAACAGGAACTGCGCCTTCAGCCGGCCCGGCATCCGCCCGAGATAGCGTGGGGTGTACTGCAGCAGCAGCGTGACGAGGCTGCGCGACCACTGGAACTCCTGGGTGGCCAGATCGGCCACCGTCGCCGGCCCGTCGCCGATGGCGATGGCGTCGATGGCATGCACGCCGCGCCAGCCGCCGGCGTTCAGGATCATCGTGGTGGAGTGATCCTCGGCCAGCTCCGGCCCGAGCCCGCCGACCTCGCGCAGCGCCTTCGTGCGCACCGCGTAATGCGAGCCGATGCACATCGGGGCCAGCCCGTTGGAATAGCCCGCCTGCAGCGGTCCGTGAAACGGCGCCTCGGTGTCGAGCCGGGTGCGCGCGGCCCAGCTTTCGGCCCGGTTGGCCGCGCAGATCGATGGCGCCGAGACATAGCCCACCGCAGGATCGGCGAAGGGCCGCAGCATCTCGCAGAGATAGCGCGGCTGCGGCACATGGTCGGCGTCGAGCTGGGAGACGATGTCATACGCGTCATAACCCCAGTGATCGTAGAAAAAGGCGAGATTGCCCTCCTTGCAGCGGGTGCGGCGCGGCCATTCGGCACGGTGGTAATCGGCGCGGCCCTTGCGGGTGGAGACCTTCACGCCGTGGCGGGCGCACCAGTCGAGCGTCTCGGCGTCGGGGTCCTCGTCGGCGAGCCAGGTGTCGTGGGGATAGTCCTGCGCGAGCATCGCCTCGAGGGTGCGGCGGACGACGTCGAAGGGTTCGGACGGCGTCTTGGTCGTGACCATGGCCACGCGCCACTGGCCCGGGACGGGATCGGGCGCCGCGGAGCGCACGCTGCGCCGGGCGATGACCACGAAGAATGCCTGCAGGAAGAAAACCCAGCCGACCAGAACGGTCACCACCCCGTAGCGCAACGGGTCGATGTTGTGTTCGGGCCGCAGCCACCATTGCCAGAAGTAGACCGCGGTCAGCAGCCAGACGAGGGCGAGCAGCAGGAAGCCCCAGCGCGCCCGGCCGCCGAGCAGCGGCGCGAGCATCCGGTCGGCACCGTCAGGCGCTGCGGGCATCCGTCTGGTCGGCCGCGAACCAGGGTGCGGCGTCGGCCACCATCCGGTCCAGCTCGGAGCGTTCGGTGACGAAACCCAGAACCTCCCGCGCCTTTGCGGGATCTGCCACCAGCATGGGCGGATCGCCGGCTCGCCGCGGCCGGTCGACCACCGGGGGCGTACGGCCGGTAACCCGGGCGACCGCGTCGACCACCTCGCGCACCGAATAGCCCCTGCCGCTGCCGAGGTTGAGCGTGGTGCTCGGGCCGCCGTCCAGCAGATGCTGGAGCGCGAGGACATGGGCGCGGGCGAGATCGCTGACATGGATGTAGTCGCGCACGCAGGTGCCGTCGGGCGTGTCGTAATCGGTGCCGAAGATCTCCAGCGCCGGGTGGCGGCCGTTCGCCGCCAGAAGCGCGAGCGGAACGAGATGGGTTTCGGGATCGTGCCGTTCGCCCAGCTCGCCGTCCGGGTCGGCGCCGGCGACATTGAAGTAGCGCAGCGCGACATAGCGGCAGTCGGCGTTATAGGTCGCGCCGGCGCTGGCATAGTCCAGGAGCATCTGCTCGCCCATCAGCTTGGTGCGGCCGTAGGGATTGACCGGCTCGGGCAACGTGTCCTCGGTGATCGGCAGCCGCGGCGGCACGCCGTAGACCGCACAGCTCGAGGAAAACACGAAGGTGAAGACGCCCGCCCGCTTGCAGCCCTCCAGCAGGCCGATGATGCCGCAGACATTGTTCCCGTAATAGGACCAGGGGCTGGTCACCGACTCGCCGACATAGGCCTTGGCGGCGAAGTGCATCACCGCCAGGATGTCGTATCGGGTCAGCGCATCGGCGACCGCCTCGGCGTCGCCGACACTGCCCTTGACCAGCGGGCCCCAACGCACTGCGTCGGCATGCCCGCGCGAGAGGTTGTCGAAGGCGACCGGCTCGAAGCCCGCTGCGGCCAGCGCCTTGCAGGCGTGCGAGCCGATATACCCCGCCCCCCCGGTCAGCAGCACCGTCACGCCCATCGCCGCCCCTCCCGGCTTAGCGCACCGTCCCGTGCACGCCCCGCAAATCCCCCGCAAGCGCCCCGTGCCTGCCACGAAAACGCCGCCTCGCCCCGGCAGACTATCTGCAGACGGCTCAGGAAAGGAGCGCAGGACATGACCTGGTTGGCACGACTGTTCGGCAGAATGCCGTTCGTGGCCGACAGCCCCGGACGCAGGTTTGGCGGCGGTTTCGACCGCACCGTCGAGATGCGGCTGGCGCGGCTGGCGCAGGGGGCGCGGACGCCCTGCCTGCCCGGTATCGGGGTGTTCAGAAGGTCA